>QQUO01000131.1 GCA_008501575.1 Pseudomonadota bacterium | reverse complement strand
CGGATTTAGCCGGGGCTTCTTTGCGACAGGCTAAAGTGTCACCGGATGGTGCACGGGTCACTTTCTTACGCGGTAAAGCGGAGAATAAGGACCGCTATGATCTGTGGGAATACAACATTGCGGATAGTAAGACCCGTTTGCTGGTGGATTCCGATGTGTTACAGCCGGAACAAGCTGAATTATCCGATGAAGAAAAAGCCCGTCGTGAGCGACAACGATTAGCGGGTTTAACCGGTATTATTGAGTATGATTGGTCGGATGATGGTCGGTCTTTGTTGTTTCCTTTGGGGGGTGATTTATTTGTCTACGGTTTAGGTAAAACTCTTGATAAAGCGGTTACTCAGCTGACAGATTCTGATGACTGTGACACCGATGCGCGATTTTCACCTAAAGGTAATTTTGTGTCTTTTATTCGCAATCAAAATATCTACGTGGTACCGATTACAGGCGGTGAAGCCCGTGCCCTGACCACTGATGATCTAGGCACGATTAAAAACGGCATGGCGGAATTCGTGGCACAGGAAGAAATGGACCGTGATACCGGTTATTGGTGGTCACCGGATGAGCAGCACATTGCTTTTCTGCGGGTGGACGAGTCACCGGTGAGCATCACCAAACGCTATGAGATTAATGCTGATAATATTGAGGTTATTGAACAACGTTATCCCTACACCGGCGAGGCCAATGTCACACTACAGCTAGGCCGGATTGAACTCAAATCCGGCGATATCCACTGGATTGATACCGGCAAGGAAACCGATATTTATATTCCGCGGGTCAAATGGCTGCCGGACAGCCAGGCACTGGCATATCAACGACAGTCCAGAAATCAGCAACATCTGGAACTGATTAAAGTGGCATTTAATGGTGAGCAAACCACCCTGTTGACAGAACAATCTGACACCTGGATAAACCTGCATCATGATTGGAAGTTTCTGAAAAATAATGGTTTTCTCTGGGCTTCCGAACGAACCGGTTTTAAACATTTATACCATGTGAATCCGGATAAGAAGCTGTTCCAGGCCATCACTGCCGGAGACTGGATGGTGGATGAGATGGTTGGAATCAGTGCGGACCAAAGTAAAGTCTATTTTACCGGTACTTATGATTCACCGCTGGAAAAACAGTTGTATGTGCAAGACCTTGATACACAAACACCTGACAAACCGAAGAAAATAACCCAAGGTGCCGGCTTTCATGAGATTACCATGGACGATAAGGCCACGGTTTATATCGACACCCGGAGTGACAATGACCAGCCGCCGCAAACCTCTTTGCACCGCGCTGATGGCGAGCGTATTACCTGGCTGAATGAAAACGCCCTCGATAAAAACCATCCTTATTACCCTTATCTGGAAGCCCATCGACCGAATGAGTTCGGTACTCTGAAAGCGGAAGATGGTCAGACTTTGTACTACCGCATGATTAAGCCGACCGGTTTTTCTCAAGATAAGCAATATCCGGTGTTTTTCTATACCTATGGCGGGCCCGGAGCACAATTGGTGACCAAAGCCTGGCCACGGCGTTTATTTGAACAATATATGGCACAACAAGGCTTTATTGTATTTGTGCTGGATAACCGCGGTATGGCGCGGCGTGGGGTGAAATTTGAAGCACCGCTCTATAAGCAAATGGGCTCAGTGGAACTCGATGATCAATTGGTTGGTGTTGAGTTCTTAAAATCACTGGACTATGTGGATGCCAATCGCATCGGTATTTTCGGCTGGTCCTATGGCGGTTATATGGCGTTGCGGGCATTAACCCAAGCACCGGATGAGTTCGCCATGGGTGTTTCGGTGGCGCCGGTGTCAGATTTTCGCCTGTACGACACCCATTACACGGAACGCTATATGTCAACGCCGCAACTCAATGCCGAAGGTTATGAAAAAACCGCTATTTATGGCGACACCGCCAAATTAAAAGACGGTCGCTTATTGCTGATTCACGGCATGGCCGATGACAATGTCCTGTTTACCAACGCCACCACGGTGATGAGCAAATTCCAGGACCACGGCATCTTATTCGAAAGCATGGTTTATCCCGGCGCCAAGCACGGCATCAGCGGTGAGCAAGCCCAATACCATGTTTATAAGACCATTTATGATTTCTTTAAGCGGAAGTTGACGGTGGTGGAATAATTTAGGATTTAGATTGGAATTTCCCAAAACCATAATCGTAAAGCTGTGTTTAGCTCCAATCACCCCGTCATCCTCGGGCATCGACCCGAGGATCTCATTAAGTGCGCATAATTTTATAATAATGCAATGAAATAAGAATTTCAGGCAATTAAAGGTATCAGCTTTTATGCATTGCGTGTTAGTCAGGAGATTCTCGGGTCAAGCCCGAGAAAGACGGCGTTGAGGTCCGTCACCCTCGGACGTAGATCCGAGGGTCTCATCAAGTCTAAGTAATTTTTAAAATTGAGACCATTAAGGTTTTCAATTTCTGAAAACCATTGATTCGTCATGAAATTTTCCATTCACTAACAACAGGGTCTTTCAGGTAGTCCGAGAATGATAAATTTGTTTATTATATTAAAGAACTGAAAGATGGACCTCCGGATCAAGTCCGAAGGCGTCGCAATTTGTGATAGGTTGATTGATTTAAGAACAACTAAAATTTAAAATTTTTTCGAGTCGCGCACAGGATGCAAATGTGACAAGTGAGTATGCAATTATTGCTCTCTGTAATATTTATATCCATGTAAATCGACTCAGTAAGGGTGGTATAACAATTTCGATTGTTAAACATCTGTTGATGTTTGTAGCTTGGCTTTGTGACTCGGTTTATTTATGGTAAATTGTTTCTTTTAGTTATTAGGTTTAACAAATGCCACGAGCGGTAATTTTAGTGTTGGATTCTTTGGGGGTTGGTGCCAGTGCCGATGCGGATCAGTATGGCGATGAAAAGGCCTGTACTTTGGGGCATATAGCACAGGCTTGTGCGGCCGGAGATGCGGACAATGATGAACGTTCGGGGCCGTTAGAAATCCCGCATTTGACCCAATTGGGCTTAGTGGAAGCACTGGCCGCCAGTTGGGGCAAGAATCCACCGGGCTTAGAACGCATTAAAGCACCCACCGGTACCTATGGCTATGCCGAAGAAATCAGTCGTGATAAAGACACGCCCAGTGGCCACTGGGAAATGGCGGGGGTGCCGGTGCCGTTTAAATGGGCGACGTTTCCCAAAGAAGTGCCCTGCTTTCCTCAAGATTTAATCGATGAACTGATTCAACGCTGTGATTTACCGGGTGTCCTGGGTGAATGTCATGCCTCGGGTACAGAAATTATTGCCCGCTTGGGTGATGAGCATATTAAAACCGGTCAGCCGATTGTCTATACATCGGCTGATTCGGTGTTTCAGATTGCTGCCCATGAGGAACATTTTGGCTTACAGCGTTTACTGCAAGTTTGTGAAGTGGCGAAGGAACTCACTGAACCCTTAAATATTACCCGCGTCATTGCCCGGCCTTTTATCGGTGATGCCCCTGACAATTATCAGCGCACCGGTAATCGTAAGGATTTCACCACTGCGCCGATTGAACCCACCTTATTGGATGAGCTGAAAGACAGTGGTGGTGAGGTGGTATCGGTGGGCAAAATTGCCGATATTTTTGCCGATCGCGGTATCACCAAGAAAGTCAAGGCCAGCGGTAATATGGCTTTGTTTGATGCCATGTTAACAGAACTGGAGCAGGCCAAAGACAATACCCTGGTGTTTGTCAACTTTGTGGATTTTGACAGTTTATATGGTCACCGCCGTGATGTTCCCGGTTATGCCAAAGCGTTAGAAGACTTTGATGCACGTCTGCCGGAATTACTGGCAATACTCAAAGCCGATGACATCGCTTTAATCACGGCCGATCACGGCTGCGATCCAACCCAACCGGGTTCCGATCACACCCGTGAACATGTGCCGGTGCTGTTTTTCGGCCCCAGTATCCCGGGGCAAAATATTGGTCTGCGCAATGGCTTTATGGATATGGGCCAAACCCTGGCACGGCATTTTCAGCTACCGGCTTTAAATCACGGTAAAGTCATTAATTTTCACGATTAATTCGGCGGCTAAAACCAACCTGGATTAAGTAATTGTTGCCAGAAGTAAGGGATAATTTTGGGTTCTAAGACAAGGGTCATAATTACGCCAAATAAAGCACCATACAGATGGGCGCTGTGGTTGATGTTATCGCTGGCACGTTTATGCGCCTGAATACTAAAGAAAATATAAACCACTGCAAACACAATCGACGGAATGGGAATGATGCCGAAAATATACAACAACTCCCACGGTGCAAATAAGATATAAGCAAACAATACCGCCGTTACGGCTCCCGACGCGCCTAAACTGGCATATTGTTTATTGTCTTTGTTCTGTAGATAGGAGGGAATCATCGCCACCACTATCGCTGATAAATAAAACAACACAAAGCCGGCGCCGCCGAGGTACTGCCGGTAAAATTCTTCAATAATGCGGCCAAAGAAATAAAAGGTGAACATATTAAACAGCAAATGCATGCCATCGGCATGGATAAAGCCATGGGTGATAAAACGTTCGTATTGACCTTGTTTAATCGCCGGCGGCCAGAAAATCAATCGCTCTTGCAAGGCCCGATTCTGCCAGCCCATATAGGTAACAATACCGGTGACAATAATGATGATAACGGTTTGGTTTATGTCCATACTACAGTCGAAAAATAAGGCAGTATAGCATGGTCTAATGGCTGATTTTAGAGTATGAATTAACTATCAGCCCGGGTATTGTTCTTATTTTTGAAACAGTGTTTTGATATTTTGTCGGTTTATCATCATTCTATACAACAGTACAATGTCCATTATCTATTCAGAGGATTTACGATGACAACATATAACAGTATTCAAAAGCGCTTGACCGGTCGGCCCACATCAGATGGTGCCGGCGTTAAACTAACGCGATTGATCGGTGGTGCACCGTTGCAGGATTTAGATCCGTTTTTATTACTCGATCATTTTGGCTCGCATGAGTCATCGGATTATATCGCCGGATTCCCTGAACATCCGCACCGGGGTTTTGAAACCGTGACCTATATGCTGAAAGGCAAGATGCGACATAAGGATTCAGCCGGTAATGAAGGGGTTATCAGTGATGGCGACATTCAATGGATGACAGCCGGTTCGGGCATTATTCATTCAGAGATGCCGGAGCAAAGTGAGGGTGAGATGAGTGGTTTTCAATTGTGGGTGAACTTACCTAAATCACATAAGATGACCGCACCGAACTATCAGGAGTTTAAAGCCGCTGAGATTCCGGTTGAGCAGCGTGACAATGGCGTGCAAATCAAAGTCATTGCCGGTCAAACCGTTCAAGGCACCACCGGTGTGATTAACAATGATTATGTTAATCCCAATTATTGGGACGTTAAAATGCCCACCGGCAACACGTTGACTGACCACTTACCTGTAGACCACAACGCCTTTATCTATGTTTATAATGGTATGATAGAGATTGACGGCGAGCATTTAAAAGCCGGTGAATTAGCGGTGTTAACCCCTGCCGAGACGCTACTGGTAAATAGCCTTGAAGAGGCACACTTTTTGGTTATCTCAGGTCAACCCTTAAATGAACCGGTGGCGCGATACGGTCCTTTTGTGATGAACACGATGGACGAAATCAATCAGGCTTTACAAGATTTTAGAGACAATAAATTAGTTTAAAACATTACAAACAAACAGGAGCAGATAATGGGATTATTAGTGGATGGCCAATGGCATGACAAATGGTACGACACCGACAGCACCGGTGGTGAATTTAAACGCAGCGAATCACAATTTCGAAACTTTATTACTGCCGATGGCTCAGCCGGGCCAACCGGCCGATCCGGCTTTAAGGCGGAAGCCAATCGCTACCATTTATACGTTTGTATGGCTTGTCCCTGGGCCCATCGCACCTTAATATTTCGGACACTCAAAGGCTTACAGGACATAATTGATGTGTCGGTGGTGGATTACTTTATGGGCGATTTTGGCTGGACTTTTGATCAGCACAATGACGACATTGTCAGTGATGACTTGTATGGTCTGGATTATTTGTATGAGTTGTATATTAAAGCTGATGACAACTATTCAGGTCGCGTCACTGTACCTGTGTTATGGGATAAAAAGCAAGAAACCATCGTCAGCAACGAATCGGCAGACATTATTCGCATGTTGAATTCAGCTTTTGATGACGTCGGTGCCAAACAAGGGGATTACTACCCGAAAGATCAGCGCAAAAATATTGATGCGCTTAATGCACGGGTCTATAGCGACATTAACAATGGCGTTTATAAAGCCGGTTTTGCCACCAAACAATCGGTCTATGAGCAACATGTTAAAACGCTGTTTGCGGCTTTGGATTGGGTGGAAGGTATTTTATCGAACAACAGATACCTCAACGGCCCACAAATTACTGAAGCTGACTGGCGTTTATTCACCACCTTAATACGCTTCGATGCGGTTTATCACGGGCACTTTAAATGTAACCTGAAGCTATTGCAAGATTACCCGAATATTAGTGGTTATGTACGCGAGTTGTATCAAATACCGGGCATTGCAGACACGGTACATATGCACCACATAAAAGCCCATTATTACACCAGTCATCCGACCATTAATCCCAACGGTATTGTGCCATTAGGGCCTATACAAGATTTTAGTCTGCCACATAACCGCGATTAGTCGTGGTTATGTGGTTTGTTTTAAAGCTCGGATAAATAACCTGCGCATAAGCTTTTCCTGAAAGCCGCGAGTTTGCTGAAACTGCATCATCTCGAGCAAAGGTTGCATGTCCTTATCAGCGCCCACAAACAAAGCAGAAACAATTAATTTGAATTTTTTCCACAGACTAGATTGCTGTTTTTTGAGCCAGGTCAGGGCATTGATGATGTCCAGCTCCTGGTCAGTAAAATCTTGTCCAAAAGGAAAGGCTTCAAATAAACCATCTTGCTGCAGGGTCTGCAGAGCCTTAACTATGTTTTTAGGGGTGTTATGGCAATGCTGCTCCGGTATTCGCCAATCAGCCGATAATTTACCGTGTTGTACTGCAGTTTTCCTTAAGTCATCTTGAAATTGCTGGTCGGCAATACAAATCAGGCGTTGGATACACACTTGATCACTTTCTCCACGTAAATCTGCAATGCCATATTCGGTCACCACAATATCACGCAAATGTCTGGGGATGGTACACTCCGGGTATTGCCAGACAATGTTGGACTCCCGTTTTTTGCCACTGCCATGGGTGCTGCGCAGCATCAAAATCGAGCGACTGTGATGTAAGGCGTGGGCCATGGCGACAAAATTATATTGGCCACCGACACCACTGACCACTTGATGGTTTTCTAAGGTATCGGAGACCGCTGCACCGGTGATATCGACTTTCATACAGGTGTTAATAAATCGGGCATTGATGCGTTGTACCCGGTCAATGGCTTCCGTGCGATACAGTTGATTAATTTGGCTGACCGGCGTCATTAAAAATAAGTCCCGTTCTTGCTCAGATAAATCCCGCAAAAATTGATAAAATCGCTTCGAACCCAAAAAGAATGCGGCATGTAACACCGCACCATTTTGTAGTTTGCTGTTCAATGCATGCGCTGTTATTTTTTCCAGGTGCTTGGGATTGTCTAAATCGTGACCCAGTTTTTGACCCTCGGCATCATATAAATTATCTTGAGAGAAAGTGAGGCTGTCTTTAAATATACCCACCTGCTGTAAACGCTGAACATCTTTTTCAGTTAAATGTTGCTGGATAATACCCTGTTCTCGCAAAATACTGAGCGTTGTGGGGGCCACCTGCTCACTTATTTGGCCTTGGTTAATCAGATTTTGAATGTCCGCATCTTCATACACTTTCCGTTTGATAATGCCAGCCTTGTACAAATGCATAAAACCTTCCACAAACATTTCACTGGCAGCAAATAAGCCTTTCTCATAAGGTTCAGTGCCACCCTGCTCGGCAATCAATTGGCCATATCGCCGGATAATATTTAAAGCCGTTAAGGCGTTTTGGTAAGTCTGTTGCTGGTTGTTTCTTAAAATGCTGCTGTAAACAACGGCATCAGCCAAAGAACCGATCCCAATTTGTAAGGTACCATTATCCTGAATTAAACTGCTGACATGTAAGCCAATGCTGTGATCAATGGTCGAAATGGGCCGAGCCGGTGCTGCATAAGGGGCAAAATAATTTGCCGGATTATCGACAATCACATCAAAGAAGTCTGTCTTGACCACAGCGTCACCTTCTAAAAAAGGCAACGCTTCATTGACCATGGCAATAACCAGAGGACGGGGCCGGTTTTTATACTCAGCAATGCGAACCACATCCAAAGTTAAATCCGGATTACAACTGAGACTGTAACAGGTTTCAGAGCCACGCCGATCCACCGCCACCATTTGCACAATGGCATTAATACCCTGATTAACCATGTCTCGGGCCACATGGGTGTAATTACAACTGATGTAATTTTGTTGCGCCGATTTGACCCCTAAAAACTGACCGGATTGAAAATAAAATTCTTTTAGGTGAATATGTTTTGGCACTCGGTTGTGCTTAATGTCTTCAATATACGTTAATTCCGGGTAATCTTTAAAATGCCGGCCGGTAAACGCCGCTAAAAAACGTTGCTCCAACAATGAATCGCCTTTGGGAACCTCCAGCGAAAGAGCCGTGAATAAAGACATTTCAATATCGGGTTTTGCGGCCACATATTGATATAAGGTATTGATTAGTGGATTGGGTTTGCCGATACCCAAAGGCGTACCAATTTGCCAATTTTCTCCAAGTTTCTGGTGTAGTTGGTCGAGGACATCTTGGTTTTCTTGGGTAATTAGTGGCATATAGTCAGTTTTTTTAGGTTGTCATTATTGTAACCAATTCCACCCCACTGATGACAATCTTTATCTCGACTTAAACCAGTCCAAAGCTTGTTCCCTGGATTGCTTGTAATCAATAATGGCTTCGGGATAACCACAGTTTTGTCGTTGTTGGCCACTTGGGTTATGAATATCCTGATCGGACAGTGCCATTAATTCAGGCACATATTTTCTGATGTAGGCACCGTTTGCATCAAATTTTTTAGATTGGCTGGTGGGATTAAATATCCGAAAATAAGGGGCGGCATCACAACCACTGGCCGAAGACCACTGCCAACCACCGTTATTCGATGCAAAATCACCATCAATAAGCTGTTCCATAAAATATTGTTCACCAATGCGCCAGTCATGCAAACACAGCTTGGTGAAAAATGAAGCGGTCAGCATTCGCACCCGGTTATGCATCCAATGTTGTTGTTTGAGTTGCCGCATGCCGGCGTCAATGATTGGAAACCCGGTTTGACCATTTTTCCAGGCATCCACAATGGTTTTGTCATAAAGCCAATCATCCATGGCATCTTGTTTAAAAGTCTGATGCTTTACTAAGCGTGGATAATGCGCCACCAAATCATGATAAAACTCACGCCAGATAAGTTCACTGACCCAGGTTGATTCAAAGGCCGATTCACCGTGTTTTTTTAAAGCTTGCGCTAAGCACTGTCGTGGGCTGATGATGCCCAAAGCTAAATACGGAGACAGCCTTGAGGTGCCGGATACGGCCGGGTAATCACGCTGTTGTTGATAGCGGTTATGTTCGACAAAGGCCGATAACCGTTTACGCGCAGCCGGCTCGCCAACCGACCACCAATCATGCTGCCAATCATTGTTCGTGGTTTCACTTTTTACATCAACCGCATAACCACATGTGACCTTGTCAGGCATTGGCAGCGGTGATTGATAACGGTCTTTTAATTGCTGGATAAATTGCCGCTTATAAGGTGTAAATACATGGTACATACCACCGGATTGTCTTTCGATGGATTGCGGAGGTAATAAGTAAGCCGGTTCAGAAACACAGGCCTCAACCGCGTGATACTGTAATAATTTAAGCACCGCATCATCTCGCTTTAATTCATTGACTAAATAATCACGGCTAAAAAATACCGACCGAATGGGGTGTTTTTGTAACAGAGCCGCGAATAAGTCAGGCACAGCAGCATACAAAGGTACGGTTTTAACAAAGGATTTGATATGAAGCGTCTGCAAGCGTTCCACCACATCAGCCAGATTGGCATCTCTAAACTGTAACTGTGATTGTGCTCGGTGATGGAGACGGTCTTGCTCGGGACAACGAATGAATAAGGCCAGTAGCGGACAACCATCTAAATTGGCCTGCTGAACAGCGGCAGTCAAGGCCGGATTGTCCATTAAGCGCAAATCATTTCTCAGCCAAATTAAGTGCATGGTTTATATCCAAATTGAAGATTAAACAATATTTGTTGTGAAAATAAAGTATAACCGAGCGCTGACGAAATCAGGTGGTTTTGATGGAAAATTGACATCGGGGCTGTCAAAATAAGCCATCTTTTTATATTAACGCAATAATGCAGACCATCAAGAAATTTTTCCAATTAGAAGCCGCAGCCGGCATATTGCTGTTTATCACTGCCGTGGTGGCCATGATGGTGGCCAATTCTCCGCTCGATCATTATTATGATTTATTGTTGGACACCACTGTCATGATTCAAGTCGGTGCTCTGGTGGTGAATAAACCGCTGTTGTTGTGGATTAATGACGGACTGATGGTGGTGTTTTTCTTTCTGGTTGGCTTGGAACTCAAACGAGAAGTTTTACAAGGTGAGCTCAAGGACAAACGCAATGTCATATTACCTGCTTTGGGGGCTGTTGGTGGTATGTTGATCCCGGCCCTTATTTACATCTGGTTCAACTGGAATAATCCCAATGGTCTGCAAGGCTGGGCAATTCCGGCAGCCACCGACATCGCCTTTGCTTTGGCGGTGTTAAAACTGGCTGGTCCACGGGTGCCCATTTCTCTAAAATTATTTCTCACTTCATTGGCGATTTTTGATGATATAGGTGCCATTTTAATCATCGCTTTCTTTTACACCAGTAACTTGTCACTGCTTTCACTGTTGATTGTGGGCTGTTGTATTCCAATCCTTTGGCTTATTAATCGAAGGGGTGTGGATGCCCTCAGTATTTATGTGGCTCTGGGGCTTGTGATGTGGGTTGCCATGCTTAAATCAGGTGTTCATGCCACCTTAACAGGCATTATTTTGGCCTTTTTTATACCCATGCAATCAAAGCGCACACCGGAATATTCTCCCTTAAAGGATATGGAGAATGACTTACACAGTGTGGTGGCTTATATGGTTTTACCGGTATTCGCTTTTGCCAACGCCGGCATCACATTAAGCGGTGTGGGACTGGCTCAGCTGTTACATCCGGTGCCTTTGGGAATTGCAGTGGCGCTGGTGGTTGGGAAACAAGTGGGGGTATTCGGGTTTTGTTGGCTGGCCATTAAACTGAATCTGGCCAGCCTACCTAAAAACAGTACTTTGCTTGAGATTTATGCAGTGGCATGTTTATGCGGTATTGGTTTTACCATGAGTTTATTTATTGGTTCACTGGCTTTTCAGGAATCACAAATTAATAACTTATTTGATGAACGACTGGGCATTATTATTGGCTCATTACTGGCTGCCACCATGGGTTATATTGTGTTAAAAATTGCGCTTAGGCGGTCAGCAATTGTGACTGATTAAAGAGCATTAGCCAATGTTCAATGGCTTGCCAGGGATTATCTTGTCGTCGTCCTTTTATGGCCATATCAATATCAGATAAACGCTGTAATAGTTGTTCGATGTCACTGAGTTTTAACCGGTTAAGTACCCGTTGAATTACAGCTTGTTGCTTTGGCCAAATCCGTAGCCGCTGAAAATCTGCTTTACTGATATTGTGCTGTTTCTCCCGTATAAATGCCAGTTCTGCCAGTTGTCGTGTCAGATTTTCTAAAGCCCAATGAACAACCACCGGAGACGTGTCATTTTGTTGCAGGGAGCGAGTCACCCGAATGGCTCGGCTGCTGTCACCGGCCAACAAAGCATCGGTCAATCGAAACACGTCGAACCGGGCATTGTCTGCCACTAAGCCGGCCAGGGTTTGAATATCAAGCCGCTGCTCACCAAACCGCATTTTCAATTTATCCAATTCTTGCGCTGCCGCCAACAAATTACCCTCTAAACGATAAGCCAGCAAGCCGATGGCATCTTGATCAATATTCAATTTCAAACGACGGCAACGGTTGGCCATCCATTGAGGTAATTCTTTAATATCCGGCTGATAAACCCGCATAAAGATGCCCTCATCGATCACCGTTTTAACCCATTTGGTTTTATCGTTGGCCATGGTCCATTCATCACAACGAATAATTAGCAGGACATCATCAGGTAAATTCCTGACGAAATCAGTGAGAAAGGCCGATCCCTTTTGACCGGCTTTACCGGTCGGCATGTACAGATCTAAAATACGTTTTTCGGCAAACAAAGACAGATTGGCTGATGCATTTTGTAAGTCATACCATTGAAATTTTGCATCCACCAAATGTCGTTCACGCTCACTAAATCCCTGTTTACGGGCTTTTTGTAAAATGGCATCAAAGGCTTCTTGCTTCTGCAAAGGCTCATCACCCACCAATAAATAACATTTGGCCAGTGCTTTGTCGATATGGGCTTGAAATTGATTGGCGTAGAGACGCATTAACTTGCCGGTTCAATGTCAGCAGGGTTAAGACTTTGGTTGGCTAAATAACGAATAATCATTTCAGCCATGTCCTGATACAACTGCTCGCGCAATAAGCGCTCTTCAGTTTGGGTACCGGTAATCTGACCAATATCAAAAGCATAATCTTTACTCAGTTGTAATCGTTTTGAGGTAACCACCACTTTATCGCCAATAAGTACTTTAAAATCAAGTTGATAATCCAATCGGTATTCTTGGACCCGATTATTAACGCCAATGGATTGGATTTCTTTAACCAGACGATTATGTCCAATGACCAACAAGGCTTCGGCTGATTCAGCATCAACCAGCTGAATACCCTGATTGCTTAAAGCGCTAGCCAACGGTTGATATAAAGGTGAGGTTAACGGTAACACCAAATGGGTGTGGTTAAAAGCCGGATGCAATTCATAAGGTTGCTTTAGCTGATATCCACAGTTGGCTAATAACAACACCATTAATAAAGGCATGATTCGCTTCATTAGGACACCACCACATTAACAAGTTTCTTAGGCACCACGATAATTTTACGGATGGTTTTATCCGCCACAAATCGTTGCACATTGTCTTCAGCCAAAGCCAATTCTTCCACCATGGCTTTATCTGCTTCGGCCGCAACCTTGATTTTGGCTCGCAGTTTACCGTTGACCTGGACCACCATCTCAACTTCATCTTGGATCAAAGCAGATTGGTCGACCTGTGGCCACCTGGCTTCCGCCAATAAACCTGACTGTCCCAGATCTTGCCATAAAGTTTGGCTGATATGGGGTGCAAATGGACTCAACATTTTAACCAAACTCAACCAACCCTCTCGCCTTAAAGCGATGCCATTGTCATTGTTATCTTGAAACTTGCTTAAGGCATTGGTTAATTCCATCATGGCAGCGATGGCGGTGTTAAAATGTTGTCTAGCAGCGATGTCATCGGTGACTTTAGCAATACTTTGATGAATTTTATAACGCAATTGCTGTTGCTCACTGCTGAGTTTGTTTTTGTCTAACGGTTTTTCTGGAAATTTGGCCGCAACAAATTCCTGAATATAATGCCACAATCGGTTTAAATAACGTGAAGCGCCTTCCACCCCTTCATCAGACCATTCCAGAGATTGTTCCGGTGGTGCGGCAAACATAGAAAAAAGCCGCACGGTATCGGCACCGTAACGATCAATTAATGCCTGTGGATCCACTGTGTTGCCTTTGGATTTGGACATTTTTGCACCATCTTTAAGCACCATACCTTGTGTCAACAACCGCTTAAAAGGTTCATCCGATTTTACCAGGCCCTGGTCTCGCAACACCTTGTGAAAAAAACGGGCATACAATAAATGCAAGATGGCATGCTCAACCCCGCCAATGTACTGATCCACCGGCAGCCAATAATTGGCTTCATCGCTCAGCATGCCTTCATCATAATCAGGACAGGTAAAGCGGGCGTAATACCAAGAGGATTCCATAAAGGTGTCAAAGGTATCGGTTTCACGTTTTGCCGGCGCCTGACATTTTGGACACTCGGTTTGATAAAACTCAGGCATCTTTTTAATCGGTGAACCGCCGGTTTCATCAAACACCACATCTTCGGGCAATATAACCGGTAAATCCGCTTCCGGGACCGGCTGGGCACCACATTGGTCACAATAGATAATCGGAATCGGGCAGCCCCAATAACGCTGTCGGGAAACACCCCAATCACGTAACCGGTAATTAATTTGTAGGCGACCGATGCCTTGTTGTTCAAAATAATGTTGCATCTGTACAAAAGCTTGTTCGAAGTTTAAGCCATCATAATCACCAGAATTAACCAGAACACCATAGTCAGTTTCTGCCGCTTGTTGGATATCACCATCACCGGCAATCACCCGCTTAATCGGCAACTTATATTTAAGGGCAAATTCATGGTCGCGCTCATCATGACCGGGAACCGCCATCACTGCCCCGGTGC
>QQUO01000078.1 GCA_008501575.1 Pseudomonadota bacterium | reverse complement strand
TTTAGAACCCTGGGATTTAACCACCATGGATAAAACCCTGCGGGTGCACTTGGTCACCGAAGCCATGCGTCGGGCTTACCGTGATCGCAGTGTTTATTTGGGTGACCCGGATTTTATCGAAATTCCGACCCAGCGTTTAACCCACCCCTACTATGCCGCCGGCTTACGGGCCGGCATAAATCCAGACATGGCACTGCCGTCAAGTGACTTAGCCGGTTTAGGCGACTTACCCAAAGGTCAAGACACCACCCATTTTTCGGTGATTGATGGCGAAGGCAATCTGGTGGCGGCCACCCTAACCGTTAATACCGGCCTGGCATCGGGCTTTATTGCTGAGGGGACCGGGGTGTTATTAAACAACGAAATGGATGATTTCTCTGCCAAACGTGGAGTGCCAAACGCCTATGGATTAACCGGCGGCGAAGCCAACCAAATTGAACCGGGAAAAAGACCCTTATCCAGTATGACGCCAACTTTTGTCATGGGTGAAGATGGCGTGGCTGTTTTAGGTACCCCCGGCGGTTCCCGTATTATTACCATGGTTTTGCTGGGTATTCTCGATTACTTTGATGGTCATGATGTTAAGTCATGGGTCACAAAACCGCGTTACCACCATCAATATTTACCGGACGCACTGTCAGCAGAAAAAGACACGTTTGATGCCGCCACGGTGGATGCTTTAACAGCCAAAGGCCACCAAGTTAAAGTCTATGATGGCCAGTGGGGCAATATGCACGCGGTGCATTGGAATAAAAAAACTGGCGAAGTTTCTGCTGCCAGTGATCCCCGCACTGAAACCGGTTCGGCAGTGGTTAAGTCAATACCACAATAGACAAATACAAGTGTTTAAACGATAATTATCTATTAATTAAATAATGGGAAATCAGCAATGCTAATCACCACCGCTTTATACGCATCACTACTGGCTTTAATTATTTTCTGGCTGAGTTACAACGTCGTAAACTTTCGCCGAAAAAAACAGGTTGATTTGGGAGACGGTGGCCATGAAGAAGGCATTCGACATATTCGAGCACAACAGAACACCATCGAATACATCCCCTTAATTTTAATTTTAATGGCTGTTTATGAACTGAATAACGGTTCGGTGTTATTAATTCATATTTTTGGTGTTGCTTTAGTCATTGCTCGAATTATCTATCCTTTGGGCCTGATTAATAAACGCGGTGCAAGCTTTGGGCGTTTTTACGGCACCTTAGTAACCTGGCTGGTGATGGTTGGTTTTATTGTCTTAAATTTAATTAAAGTGGTTAAGGTGATGATATGAAAATAAACGCCATCGTTTCCATACTATTAACTGGCGTATTTCTATCAGCTTGTGCACATAACGTAAAGCACAGCAACACCGAAGCAATACCAAACCCAACTTCCAGCAACACCTGGTATCAATCCGGTGAAGATAAAATCAAAGCCCTACAAGCCATACCAACATTCCCAAAACAAGCCAAAAATGTGATTTTCTTTGTCGGCGACGGCATGAGTTTAGCCACCGTTAATGCCGCCCGCATATTCCAGGGACAACAAAACAACCAACCCGGTGAAGAAAATTTGCTTAGTTTTGAGCATTTTCCGCACACCGCTTTATCCAAAACCTATAACACCAACCTGCAAACCCCGGATTCTGCCGGAACCATGAGTGCCATGATCACCGGCGTAAAAACCAAAGCCGGTGCCATCAGTGTTGATGAATTCGTTGCCATCGGTATATGCGGTGATGACAAACACCATGTCCTGTCTTTATTATCACGGGCTGAACTGGCCGGTATGAATACGGGTGTGGTGACCACCACCCGTTTAACGCACGCGACGCCTGCAGCGACTTATGCCCACGCCGAAAGTCGAAGTTGGGAAGCCGACAGCGATTTGCCCAAAGAAGCTGAAAACTGCAAGGACATCGCCGCCCAGTTAATCGAGTATCCCCACGGTAATGGCCTGGAAGTGGCCATGGGTGGTGGCCGCAGAAACTTTATTCCCAATACCATGAGTGACCCTGAATACAGTTTACTCAAACCAGGTAAACGCACTGATGGTCGTAACTTAACTCAGGAATGGCTCGATAAATACCCTCGCTCGGCCTATGTCTGGAACCATAAGCAATTAAAAGCTCTTGATTTAAGCCAAACCGATCACCTGTTGGCCTTGTTTGAACCCTCGCACATGCAGTATGAACTGAACCGGCCGAAAGATGAAGCCGGCGAACCATCGTTAACCGAGATGACCCAAACCGCCATTGACATGTTGGCACAGAAAGACAAGCCTTTTTTCCTGATGATTGAAGGCGGCCGAATTGATCACGGCCACCATGCCGGTTATGCCAAACTGGCGTTAACGGAAACGGTGGAATTTGCCCATGCCATCGAAGCGGCTTTGGCAAAGGTTGATCTCAATGATACCCTGATTATGGTAACGGCTGATCATGCCCACACCATGACAATCAGCGGTTATGCACAACGCGGCAATCCAATTCTGGGCAAAATTGTGGTGCCTGATGATCAAGGCAATCCGTCGGATAAACTACAATTAGACAGGCAGGGCAAACCCATGACCACCCTCAGCTATGCCAACGGCCCGGGCTATGTTAATGGTGATCAACGCCCGGACTTGACCCATGTGGACACCACTGCAGATAACTATAAACAGGCAGCCACCATTCCCTTATGGTCGGAAACCCACTCCGGCGAAGATGTCATTATTTATGCCACCGGTGCCGGTAGCCATTTGGTGCGCGGTGTACTTGAGCAAAATATGATTTACCATATTATGAAAACCGCCCTGGCGGATCAACTTGGGTCAAATTAACGGCCGGTTATTTTTACAATATGGTTACCAATGTTCAACATTACCGGGGTCAATGTTTTGCAATAAAGTAAATATTTACCCATCATCTCCAGACTGTGTTAAATTAGAATAACGGCCGACGCAGTTGCTACTTATGAAATGGTTTTTTAATCAACCACAATATGCTGAATTTAAAAAACAGTTCATTATCGAACAGCTTGGTTACGCCAGAAACATGGCTATATTCGCCATCTGTTATTATTTCTTTTTTGGTTTTTTGGATTATTACCTGACCGATGAAACCACCTGGGAATTGCTGAAATTAAGGCTGCTTATCACCTTAATTTTGCTGATATTGCTGCTATTTACCTTTCACCAACGACTCAAAAAACATTGGCAAATTTTTATTGGCTTACTGGTTTTTATTGCCGGTCTCGGTGTTATTATTATGTCTGCCTACGTACCAGATCGATTTAAGCCGATTTATGCACAGGGCTTATTACTGGTCATTTTTTATGGCTACACCATGAATAAATTGTTGCTAAAACCGGCCATACTGGCAGGTTTTGGAATCACTGTGGCTTATTTTGTCTATGGTTTTTATTTCTCGGAAATTGCCAATGAGTTCATAATAACCAGTTTATTTTTTCAGCTTTCAACCAATGCCTTTGGCGTATTTGCGGTTTATTTTATGCAAAAAACCGCTTTTCAGGCCTACTACAAAAATCAACGTTTAAAAACACACAATAAAAATTTATTACAACAAAGTGAAACCGATGGCTTGACCGGTATTGGCAATCGCCGCTTTTTTAATCACCACTTTGAAAACCTCTTTAAGAAAAAAATTAGGGGGCTTAATTATGTCAGTTTATTGCTGTGCGACATTGACTTGTTTAAAAATTACAATGATGCTTATGGCCATCTCAAGGGCGATGATGCCTTAAAAAAA
>QQUO01000345.1 GCA_008501575.1 Pseudomonadota bacterium | reverse complement strand
CGACACCGGGCTCACCGATAATGACCGGGTTATTCTTGGTGCGGCGTTGCAATATCTGGATGGTGCGACGAATTTCTGCATCTCGCCCAATAATCGGGTCGATTTTTGCGGCTTCGGCACGGGCGGTTAAATCAATGGTGTATTTTTCCAGGGCCTGTCGATTTTCTTCCGCACTTTGCTCGGTGACTTGATCACCACCCCGTATGCTGTCGATGGCGGCCGCGATATTGTCTTCACTGGCACCGGCCTTTTTTAATAATTGGGCGGTGGTGTCAGAAGATTGCAATAAAGCCAGGGCAAATAACTCGCTGGCGATGTATTGGTCACCACGTTTTTGCGCCAGTTTGTCACAAATATTGAGTACCCGATTTAAATTATTGGATAAACCCACATCACCCGGACCGCTGACCACGGGCATCATACTGATGGTGTTTTCCAATTCTTGTTGCAGTTGATTTAAATTCACCCCGGCCTTGGTCAGCACATGTTTCAGAGATGAGTTTTGCTGTTGTAGCATGGCCTGAAGCACATGTGCGGATTCAATCATGTTGTGATCTTGACCCACGGCAATAGACTGGGCTTCATTCAACGCCTGCTGAAAGTTTGTTGTTAATTTATTTATATTCATGGTGTTTTGAGTGACCTTTGCATTAATCATAAATCATGTTAAAAAGTCTAAAATCACACCACTCTGCGTTAGAAAACTTGCTAATAACGGCGTATTAGACTGCGTTTCCTGCCTTGATTGGTGTAATTTTAACTCTTTTTACCACAGACCCAGATTAATGCAAAGGTCTCTATTAATTTTGTAAACTGATTAATTAATGGGGGTTAATAGAAGCTTTTTCAAATGGCGTAAAAGTTGATTTAATTTCATACAGACTCACTATGCGGTACAATAAACGAACGTTTCATAGAATGATCCATTTTGACTAAATTTGACTATATTATTGTTGGCGCGGGTTCGGCCGGTTGCGTTCTGGCCAATCGCCTCAGTGCCGATGGCAACAACCGCGTTTTGTTACTGGAAGCCGGTAGTAAAGACTGGAATCCGATGATTCATATGCCCGCCGGTTTATCTAAACTTGCCACCTTAAAAAGCCTTAACTGGGATTACCACACCCAACCCGAACCTGAGCTAAATAATCGCCAGCTTTATTGGCCACGGGGTAAGGTTTTGGGTGGCTCATCCTCCATCAATGCCATGTGCTATTGTCGCGGTCATCGCAAGGATTATGACCATTGGCGGGACATGGGTAATGACGGCTGGGCATATGATGATGTGCTGCCTTATTTTCTGAAAAGTGAAAATAACCAGGGCATCTACAATAAGTACCACAGCAATGACGGTCCTTTATCGGTTTCGGATTTAAGCCATGTCAATCCATTGAGCCATGTCTTTATTGAGGCCGCCGAACAAGCCGGTTTTGATCGCACTGATGATTTTAACGGCGCCAGACAGCGTGGTTTTGGTTTGTATCAAGTGACCCAGAAAAACAATAAGCGCCATTCAGCGGCACAAGCCTACCTGGCACCTGCATTAAATCGTGAAAACTTAACGGTAATGACCCGCACCATGGCAGAAAAAGTGTTGTTTGACGGACAACGAGCCACGGGCATTCAGATACAACGTAAAAACAAAAGCCAGCATTTTTATGCCAATAAGGAAGTGATTATTTCCGGCGGCGCCATTAATTCTCCACAACTTTTGATGCTCTCTGGTATTGGTGATAAAAACCACTTACAACAACACGGCATTGAAACCGTACATCATTTACCCGGTGTCGGTCAGAATTTACAAGATCATTTAGATATTTGCCTGGTGCAAGGCAGTCGCCAGAATATCACCTATGACACCATCAGCGAAATTATGACGGGGCTTAAATACTATTTATTTAACAAAGGCCCCGGCACTTCCAACATTGCTGAAGCCGGTGGTTTTTGGCAAAGCCCTTTAGCCACAGACGACCGACCGGATTTACAGTTCCATTTTGTGCCGGCCATTTTAGATGACCATGGCCGCAATCGCATAAAAGGCAGCGGCTATACCCTGCATATGTGCATGTTGCGCCCGGGCAGTCGCGGCCAAATTACCCTGGCCGACAATAAGGCGAGCAGCGCTCCGCTGATTCAGGCCAATTATTTAAGCGCAGACGGTGACCTTGATACCATGTTGGCGGGTTTTGAGATACAACGCCAAATTTTTGCCCAGGCTGCCTTTGATGAATATCGGGATAAAGAAATATTTCCGGGGGATGAAGTGCAAAGCAAAGCAGCCATCACTGAATTTATCCGTAATAAAGCTGAAACCATCTACCACCCCATCGGTACCTGTAAAATGGGCAGCGATGACATGGCTGTGGTTGATAATAATCTTAAAGTTCATGGCATTACAGGACTTCGGGTGGTGGATGCGTCGGCGATGCCGACCCTCATATCAGGCAACACCAATGCCCCGACCATGATGATGGCAGAAAAAATCAGCGATCACATACTAGGAGACCTTAGCATAAATCATGGATCGAATTAAAACCAAAAGCAGGGCCTTTGGAAGGCAGTCTGAAATTCCATCACTCTGCGTTAGAAAAAAGTGTCTGGAACACTTTTTCACGTCAGCCCCGAAGGGGAGAGACGCATGGAAGCGTCGAATAAAACTTGTCAATAGTACCACGACCTGTTCGCTTTTTATTCGCAGGCTTCTTGCCTTCGGCAAACCGCCTGTGAAACAAATCGGGTCTATTAACTTCGTTTACTGCCTTGATTGCTGGAATTTCAGCTCTTTTTTCTCCCGACCCAGACTTATACTAAGGTCTCCAATCTAAATATGCTGCGATTGCTCTGGCAAAGACTGCTGTGGGCGATACCGGTCCTGTGGTTGGTACTGACCATCACTTTTGTGTTACTGCGGGTGGCACCCGGCGGGCCGTTTGATTCAGAACGCCAGTTGAGCGTTGCCGCGGCCGCTCAGATTGCCGCCAAATACCAATTAGATCAACCGGTTATGGTTCAATACGGCCGTTATCTGGGGCAGGTGTTTCAGGGTGATTTAGGTCCCTCTTTCCAATACCCCGATCAAACCGTTAATGAGCTGATAGCTTATGGCCTGCCGATTTCAGCCACTTTAGGGGTTTTGGCATTGCTGTTGGCTGTATTGATTGGATTACCATTGGGGGCACTGGCCGCCAAACGGGCGGATAAACCGACCGATTTTGTGATTGGCGTAACCGCGGTGTTTGGCATCAGCGTGCCTAACTTTGTTATTGGACCGGTGTTAATTCTGGTTTTGGCGGTTTATTGGCCCCTGCTTCCGGTGGGTGGCTGGAACGGTGGCCATGCCGCACATTTGTTGTTACCGGTGGTCACCCTGGCCTTGCCGTTTATCGCTTATATTACCCGCCTGTTTCGCGGCGCTTTATTGGAAGAATTGCACAAGCCTTACATCACCACCGCCCGCGCCAAGGGCTGCAGTGAATTTCGGGTGTTATGGGCGCATGCCTTTAAACCGGCGATGTTACCGGTGGTCAGTTTCTTGGGACCGGCCTCCGTGGGTTTACTGACCGGATCGGTGGTGGTGGAACAAATTTTCGGATTACCCGGCATGGGTCGATATTTCGTACAAGGTGCTTTGAATCGTGATTACACCTTGGTTTTGGGTGTGGTTTTGGTGGGCGCTTTATTGATGCTGATTATGAACGCTGTGGCTGATCTGTTATACCGCCTTTTGGATCCGCGCGCCAGTGATGACAAACC
>QQUO01000336.1 GCA_008501575.1 Pseudomonadota bacterium | reverse complement strand
TATTGGTCACGGATTTAGACGATTCATTTGTGTCCAATTTAATGGTCAACAGCTTATCACAGGGTGAATTATCCGGCTGGATTGGCATTAAAAAAGTCAATGCTGAGGATGCCAAAAAAATCATGCAAGCCGGTGATGCCAGTGCCTGGTTGACCATTGAGCAAGACTTTGCCGACAATTACTTAAAGCAACAGACAAGCCGCTTAAAATTAGTTAAAAACCCGGCGCAGACAGTCATTCCTGACTTGATTGAATCTGCTTTGCTTCTTTTTACCGATGCCGGTGGCTATCTACAACAATTATTTGGTGATGAATTAGCCACCATCGCGACCATTAATGACAGTAATGATTTATCCGATCTTGAATTCACTGCTTTGAGTCTGTCGATCCGTGATCGCATTGATGTTTTTGCGGACAGTTTAAACCCGCTGTTAATCGAACTGAAAGAACGCCAACAAGAATCCGACAATGACTCACCATCAGTGAGCTTTGGACTGCTGATGTTCCCCGGCGCCATTATGATGGCTTTACTGTTTAGCATCAGTTCTTTGGCGATGTTGATTTGGAGTGATTTAAAATCGGGTGTGCTGACCCGTCTGGCCGCTTCATCACATGGCTTAAGTGCGTATTTTCTCGGCCAGCAATGGGCTGTATTGGTTATTTTTACCGGTATTGTATTGCTGTTAGCCATTCTCGGTGGGCTGTATTTTGGCTTACCGGTGCGACAATGGCCGATTCTCATCATTGGTTTGGTGATCAGTGGCTTTGTGTTATGGCAAATGCTGTTATCTCTGGTGCTACTGATGCCGACACAACGCGCCGCCAACATTGTGGTCAATGCCGCAATTTTCCCCATTTTGATGCTTGGCGGCAGTTTCTTTCCCATGGAGGCTTTACCCGACTGGCTGGCACAAATTGGCTTGTATTTTCCCAACGGCTATTTCTTACAAGCCATTAAAGACAGCCTGTTCAATCAACAAAACACCCTGCTATCAGCCACCTTTGTTGCCATTGGTCTGGGTTTGCTTTTTTGGCTGATTAACCGGGCTTTATTAAGCCGTTTAATGAGGCACAATAACGTATGAACAACATTCGATTTATTGCCGTTCAAGACTTTCTGGTGATGCTTAAAGATAAAACCGTCTTGCTTTGGTTATTTATTATGCCAATTGTGTTTTTTGCTTTTATCGGTTCCACCACCGGTGGTTTTAGCGGCGATCAGAACAGTCCAAAGCCTTTAGCCGTATGGTACGCCGGCACTGTGGATGATCCCGTCTTTCAGCACATGAGTGATTACTTGCAGGCCAACAATTTTGCACTGCGACTGTTTAATGATAATCAAACTTTATATAACGACAAATGGTCTTTTGCTGACTATAACCGCCAATTATGGCTGCCGGAGAATCCGGCTCAATCGCTGCTCGATAATCAAGCCGTGGAAGTCACTTATCGGTTTTCCGGTGGTGGCATGGACAATGATTATCAGGTGTTTAAACTCCACAAAGCAGTCTATAAAACCCTGGCAGACACCATCGTGCTGCGCAGCAACCACCCTCAACAAGCTGCTACATTGGACTATTCGATCCTCAATGAACAAATGCAAGCCATTACTCTTGATGTTGGTTTAGCCGGCCAACCCCGTATTATCCCCAATGGTTATAAACAAGCCGTACCGGGTATTCTGGTGATGTTTGTCATGATGTCGGCCTTAACCAGTGGTGCCATCAGTTTACTGCTGGAACGACAAAGCGGTGCTTTGGAGCGGTTGGCGGCAGCACCGGTTAAACGCAGTCAATTGATTATCGGCAAGTGTGCCGGCAAATGGTTACTCACCACCTGCCAGCTGGTGTATGGCATGATTATTGGTAGTTTATTGTTTGCCATCAGTTGGGGTCCACATTGGCATTGGGTGTTTATATTGCTCATGATGTGGGCCGGTGCTTGTGCCGGGCTGGCGGTGCTCATGGGTTCATGGGGTCGCAGTGAAGCACAAATCAGTGGCATTGCAGTGATTGGCACTTTATTGTTGGCGGCTTTGGGTGGCTGCTGGTGGCCAATTGAAGTGGCACCTGCCTGGATGCAACAACTGGCACTGTTCTTACCCACCGGCTGGGTGATGGATGCGTTGCATCGTTTGATGTATTTTGGTGACAATCTGAGTGATGTCAGTAACCATCTGATTGGATTATTTGTCTTAATGCTGCTGGCTTTGACCTGGGCCTATCAAAAATTTAAATTTACCGCATAAACTTTTTTCATAGATTCCGCTATAATTGCTGTTTTGTCGGGATTTACCATGCGCTGGAAAAATAAAAGAAGGAGCCAACGAATTGATGATCGACGCGGTCGTGGCATTGCCAAAGGTGGCGCCAAGCTATCCAGTGGCGTTATTGTTATTGCATTAATCGTCGCATTCATCACCGGGCAAAACCCATTAACCTTATTGGGTGGCTTGATGCAACAAGGTGGTGGTCAAAGCCAGCAAGTGGAAATTCCAAAACAACAATCCCCCGAACAACAACAGCAAGCGGACTTTAGTTCGGTAATTCTGGCGTCTACTGAAGATGTCTGGACAGCCATTTTTAAACAACAAGGCCAGCAATACCCGGCACCAACCATGGTGTTATTCGATGGCCGGGTACAATCGGCATGTGGTGTTAATTCCGAAGCGGTGGGACCTTTTTATTGCCCCGCTGACCAAAAAGTGTATTTATCTTTGGGCTTTTTTAGGCAATTAGAACGTTTGGGTGCACCGGGTGATTTTGCCCGGGCATATGTAATCGGCCATGAAGTGGGTCATCATATTCAGAACATTACCGGTACCGAGAGACAAGTCCGGCAATGGCAACAGCAGGCTTCCTCTAAAAGCCAAGTCAACCAATTGTCGGTATTAATGGAATTACAGGCCGACTGTTATGCCGGTGTTTGGGCCCACCATGCCAATAAACTGCAAAACATGTTAGAGCCCGGGGATGTGGAAGAAGGCTTACAAGCCGCTGCGTCCATCGGCGATGACAGCTTGCAAAAACGTGCCGGCCAACAAGTGAATGCAGAAGCCTTCACCCACGGCTCTTCACAGCAACGGGTCAAGTGGCTGAAAACCGGTTTAAACAGTGGCCGTTATGAAGCGTGTAATACCTTTGAACAAGGCGCATAAAATAATTTAAGAGGATTTAATTCAAATATGCAATCGAGTTATCTTGTTGGAGTCATTGGGCTCATTTGTTTATTAACTTTCAGTACCACCACCAGTGCCCGACATCCTTTTAGTGACCACACCAACCGCCACAGCTTGCAATTATACGGTGGTCAAATGAATGCTTTTAACGGCAGCATAAGAAATTCGGTCTATGGTATTGAATATCGCATGCCGAAGTTCAGCCAATGGGGCCTGGTACCGGCTGTTGGTTATCTTAATTCACAGGCGGGTGCTGAATATTTTTATGGTGACATAAAATACACATTTCGTCTAAGTGACCATTGGGGTTTGCTTATCAGCACCGGAATGGGTTTTTTTGATGACGGTGAATTATTGGATTTGGGGCACACGCTGGAATTTAAATCGGGTCTTGAATTTTTTTATCAGTTTAATAACCAACAACGCATTGGCTTGGCCGGTTACCATTACTCGAACAGTCGCTTATCACAAAGGAATCCGGGGACGGAATCAGTCACCTTGGGCTATACCATCGTTTTTTAGCCCTTATTCTTTGAGACCCACTAAACCACAGCCATGGCGTCTAAAATCAC
>QQUO01000256.1 GCA_008501575.1 Pseudomonadota bacterium | reverse complement strand
CCCATGGAAAAACGATTAAAACCGGTGTCAGCCAGACGCTGGATGGTGCTTTCATCTGCTTCGCGGGGATCGATTTCAATGGAATAGTCACGCCGATCGTCCGTTAATAAAGTAAAATGCTGATCAATCAGGTCCATTAATCGGTGGTGTTGTGGTGCAGTTAAAAAAGTCGGGGTACCACCGCCAAAGTGTAGTTGCTCAACCGCTCGAGTGTCTGCAATATGAGCCGATTGAAGTTTGATTTCCTGTTCTAAGAAATCCAAATAGGTGTCAGCCTTGTCGCGCTTTTTTGTGGTAATTTTATTGCAGGCACAGAAAAAACACAGGGTGTCACAAAAGGGGATATGAAAATATAAAGACAGGGGCTGTTGTGCTGCTTTTTGATATTGACTTTTTAAGTTATCTAAATGCGCTTGTTCATCGTAAGATTCGTTGAAAACCACAGCGGTCGGATAAGAGGTGTACCGGGGTCCGGTTAAATTATATTTTTTTATCAGGTCTTTATCAAAGTTGACGGTTAGCGGTTGTTGTGGGCTCATAATGGACTGCCAAGTGAACAAAACCGCCATTATAAATGATTGCTGCATGGATATCATGATATGGGTCAAAATCCCTTCAAACAGGGCTCAATTCCTGACGGGTTTGGGCGTTGATTAGTCATGGTCTGACTTGCTTTATCAGGCCAATATCGGCACAATAGCATGTTTTTCAAATGAGCTGTTTTATGTCTGATTTCAAAGCACTGGCGGTTCCCGGTGTACAAAAACTAAAACCCTATATCCCCGGAAAGCCCATCAGTGAATTGGAACGTGAATTGGGTATTGATAACATCATAAAACTGGCTTCAAATGAAAACCCATTAGGCCCCAGCCCCAAAGCCATGGCGGCCATCAAAGATTTGTTACCGGAGTTGGCTTTATATCCTGATGGTAATGGTTTTGAATTAAAAAAAGCCTTGGCCGAAAAACATCAAGTCAATATGGATCAAATTACCTTGGGCAATGGTTCCAATGATGTCTTGGTGTTATTGGCTGAAGCGTTTTTAACGGCAGCCCATAATGCCATTTATTCACAATACAGTTTTGCCGTATATCCGATTGCCATTCAGGCCATTGGTGCCACCCATAAAATGATTCCGGCCTTGGGCTGGGACAGTGAATCGCCCTTGGGTTGTGATTTGGCGGCCATGGCCGCCGCCATCGATGACCAAACTCAAATGATATTTATTGCCAACCCGAATAACCCCACCGGTTCATTCTTGTCGCAACAGGCTTTATACAAATTCATCCAACAAGTGCCTGAAAACGTGATTGTGGTTTTGGATGAGGCTTATTTAGAATACGCACTCGAGTCACAACGGGTCGATGGCAGTCTGTGGTTAAATGAATTTGACAATTTGGTGATTACCCGGACTTTTTCAAAAGCCTATGGCTTGGCCGGTTTACGGGTGGGCTATAGTTTAAGTCATCCGGATATTGCCAATGTGCTTAATCGAATACGGCAACCATTTAATGTTAATACATTGGCGCTTAAAGCCGCCCAGGCGGCCATCGATGACGGTGACTTTATTAAACAATCCATGGCAGTGAATGCCCAGGGCTTAAGTCAATTGGCCGCTTGTTGTGATGATTTGAATTTGCGCTATGTACCTTCTAAGGGTAATTTTTTACTGGTGGATTTCCAACAGGAGGCCATGCCAATTTATGAGCACTTATTACACAATGGCATTATCACCAGACCGGTGGCTAATTATGGATTAGCGACCAGTTTGCGAATAACCATTGGCACCCAACAGCAAATGCAGCGACTGATAAAATTATTGCCAACGGCTTTGCGATAGTCTGATGGATGGTATAAAACCCCAAGACACGTTCCGATTACATTCACCTGAACAGCTTAGCGGTCGGCTAAGCGTGCCAGGGGATAAATCCATTTCTCATCGATCAATGATATTGGCCGCCATCAGCGATGGCCCATGCCAAATTGTTGGTTTCTTACAGTCAGCCGATTGTCTGGCAACCATGCAAATCATGCAAGCGCTGGGTGTAACCATTGAAGTTTGTGATGGTGGTTATGTGGTTAATGGCGTCGGTTTACATGGATTAAAAAAACCTGCAGAAGATTTAGATTGTGGTAATGCCGGAACCGCAATGCGCATATTGGCCGGTTTATTGGCTGCCCAGCCTTTTGCAACCACTTTAGTGAGTGATGAGTCGTTAAGCCAGAGGCCGATGAGACGTATTGTAGAACCTATGACCCAAATGGGTGCCAGCATTGAATCTGATCAAAACACCGCACCTTTGAGCTTTAAACCGGTGCAGGGATTAACCGCCATTCATTACCACAGTCCGGTGGCCAGCGCACAAGTAAAAAGTGCCATTTTATTGGCTGGTTTATATGCCGATGGTCCAACCACTGTCACCGAACCGCAGTTATCTCGAGATCACACTGAAACCATGTTGCAAGGGTTTGGTTGTCAAATTAAACGTGATGGCTTATCGGTTAGCTTAACGCCACCGGATAATCTCATTGCGCAAGATATACATGTCCCGGGTGATGTGTCTTCAGCCGCCTTTTTTATGGTGTTGGGCTTATTACATCCTCAGGCAGACTTTGTCATTGAGCAGGTCAGTATTAATCCGACCCGTGCCGCCGTCATTGATATATTAAAAATGATGGGCGGTCATATTGAAATATTTAATCAAAGTGAGCAGGGGGGTGAGCCGGTGGCTTGCTTACGGATAAAAAGCAGTCAATTACAGGGCATCGATATACCCCAACATCTTGTACCATCTGCCATAGACGAGTTTCCAATCTTGTTTATTGCGGCGGCCCTGGCGAAAGGAACCACCCGGTTATCCGGTGCTGAAGAATTGCGTCATAAAGAAAGTGATCGTATTGCGGTAATGTGTCACGGTCTTCAATTATTGGGTATTCAATGTACAGAACAGGCCGATGGCGCTGTTATTCAAGGAGGCCGACTGTCATCCGGTGTTGTTGATGGAAAAGGTGACCACCGTTGTGCCATGAGTTTTTTGATGGCCTCTGCCTTAACAGATCAGGCCATTTCAGTCCGTGGCTGTCACAACATCAATACCTCATTTCCTCAATTTTTCGATGTATTAAGTGATTTAGCTGTGGTGACTGAACGGCCGGTTCCTGTAATTGCCGTTGATGGGCCTTCAGGTGTTGGTAAAGGCACTTTATGCAGTCAATTGGCCCATTCGCTGGGCTGGCATTTATTGGACTCTGGTGCCATTTACCGGGCCTTGGCCTTACAAATCATTAATGATGACTTAGTTGATGCCAGCGAATCAACTTGGGTCAAGGTTGCCACTGAATTGGATTTACGTTTCGAGGTGAGTGAAACCGGTGGCACACAAATATACCTCTCCGGTGACAATGTATCCGCTCGCTTACGCAGTGAACAATGTGCCAAAATAGCTTCCCAAGTGGCACCTGTGGCTGCGGTTCGACAAGCGTTATTACGCCGTCAACAAGCCTTTTTAAAAGCCCCCGGCTTGGTGGCAGATGGCCGTGATATGGGTACAGTGGTGTTCAAAAACGCGCCATTAAAATTGTTTTTGACGGCATCAGCGGCCATTCGTGCAGAAAGACGTTATAAACAATTGCAAAATGCCGGGGTCGATGTTAAAATCCGCGACCTTTTAAAGGACATCGAAGCCCGTGATTAACGGGATTCAAGTCGGCAAACGGCACCTTTGGTGCCCGCGCTTGATGCCATTATTAT
>QQUO01000220.1 GCA_008501575.1 Pseudomonadota bacterium | reverse complement strand
CGACACATGTACCTCAACCCGAGTTATTTGGTCTCTAAAATTGTGTAACGCATCGGCCAAAAGGTTTTCAACATAATTTTGTAAAGATTCACCACCGACAATATTGTGATCATGATTAACTTGAACTTGCATTGGATTCTCCTGAGTAAAAGACATTTAGGCAGAGACTGCCACACACTTTAATTCTGGGGGCTATTTAATTAATTTCAAAGGTATTTTTTACAAAACCACCCATAAAATTACAACAAAACACTTGCCATTAAAAATAAATTAACTATACTTTACCGTTCCCGTGCCGGGGTGGCGGAATTGGTAGACGCGCCGGATTCAAAATCCGGTTCCTTTGCGGGAGTGAGAGTTCGATTCTCTCCCTCGGCACCATTAGTACCTTTCAAGCAGTATCATAAAACATCACCCTACCCCGCAAACCCCTATAAAACCTACATTTAAGCCTTAATACAGTATCACAAAGGTTCTTTACTTCTCATGCCTTTTGTTGGTAAACTTGTTGGTAACTTTGAAATAACCCAGTGTGGACAGGGTGTTTTTTAGTCGGAGTTACCAACAAACACCGCTGAAAGCTAACTATACCAGCGTTTAAAAATGGTAACAAAAAACAAAAGTTACCAACAAACGCCAAAAATAGTTACCAACAATGAAGCTAAACATAAGCACCATTAGATCAGCTAAACCCAAAGCAAAGCCCTACAAGCTAAGCGATGGCAAGGGCTTGTTTCTTTTGGTCAATAAAAATGGTTCTAAATGGTGGCGGTTTAGTTACCGTTTTAACAACAAACAAAAAACCTTATCAATGGGTGTTTTCCCGGACACCGGATTGGCCGAAGCCCGGCGAAAGGTAGACCAAGCCAGACAGCTGATTGCCGATGGCAAAGACCCAGCAGAAAAACGCAAAGAAGCCAAAGCAAAAAAGATGGGTGCCGATGCCTTTGAAACAATCGCCAGAAAATGGATAAACACACAATCCAATGAATGGAGTGAAAGCCATACAAAATCCGTTATTGTTTCACTTGAACAAAACATTTTCCCACAAATTGGCCATGAGCCTATCAAAGACATTACCCCACTTCGTTTAATAACCGTATTAAGACAAATTGAAAGCCGTGGTTCTTTGGAAATGTTAAAAAAGGTGCGCCAGCGATGCAATGCAATTTTTGTTTATGCCAAAATTCATGGCCTGATTGAAAGCAACCCGGCAGAGGGTTTATCGCAAGTCCTACAAAGCCACAAACCCAAAAACTACAACAGCATAAACATAAAAGAATTACCCGAACTGATAACCGCCATTAACAGCTACCCACTGGAGCCAACCACCAAAGCAGGTTTACAAGTGGCCTTATATACTTTTCAGCGTACAAACGAAATAAGGGGCGCACAGTGGCATGAGTTTGATTTAGATACCGGGCTTTGGACAATACCGGCCGAACGCATGAAAATGAAACGTGAACACATTGTGCCGTTATCCAAGCAAGTGATTAAGGTATTAAAAGACCTATACCCGATAACCGGGCATTATCCTTTTGTTTTTGCATCATCACACAAACCCCAAACCCAGCCATTTAGTGAAAATGCCATGCTATACGCTTTATACCGTATGGGCTTTCATGGTCGTATGACCGTTCACGGCTTCCGGCACCTTGCCAGCACCACTTTAAACGAATTGGGCTACGATGGCCGGCATATAGAAAAGCAGTTAAGCCATGAGGACAAGAACGCAGTCCGGGGAGCCTACAACAAGGCAGAGTACCTACCAGCCAGAAACAAGATGATGCAGGAATGGGCGGACTTTGTGGACAACGCACACACCGGGAAAGTTATCCCGATTAACAGCAAAGCAAATTAAAATGAGCATAACCAAGCCATAGGATAGCTACCGAACAGCGGACACTTTCACCGCCTTGGCTTGGTTTTTAAATTGAAAGTGGTCACTAGAAAGGGTGGTTATGAAAAAGTCAGTCCAAGCACCAAAATGGTTTAAACTAGAAAAATACGAAATTTATAAAACATTTTCCTCAAAACAGCTATGCCAAGAAGTAAAACTTCGGCATTTGCAGTTGGATTTTATAAATAATAAAATTACCGAAAATGAAATTAATGGTATTAAAATTCAATGGAAAGGGTTACTTTTCGATGATTTCAGACCTCATTTGTCTTTTCTTGAAACAGTTAAGTCTATATTGCCTAAAGATATACCTTCAGGAACATCTATTAGTTACGAAGCATTGGAAAGTTTAATAATCACATTTGAAGAATTATCTCTTGGAGAAAATAATTTAATCAAGTTTGGATTTGTTCCAGAAAGCCCCGCAAGGTTAATCAATTATTCAGAATTATATAACAGCTACTCAACTTCGCCAGCATTGGCGTCAGCTTACTTTGAAATAATGACAAGAGCCAAAAAGGGTGAAACCATTAGCAAAAACAAAATTAATGAAGTTTACAATAAAATACCAAAATCAAAACATTTGGAAAAGGGCACTTTGGTTAAACGTTCATTTTGCAATAATGTAGATTCTGATTTAATAAAAATGAAAGACATATTTTCAAATACTGGTTTTCTTCAACACGTTCCAACCGGGAGTAAAGAGCTTCTCTATTTAGCAATAAACCCTCAGGCTCCTGATGATTCAATTACAAGTAAAGTATTAAAACTTGTAAAGGATTATAGAGAACATCAAGGGATTGAAGTTGATCAAGGCCTTATACAATCTAAACCAAATGACAAAAGAGGTGGCGGAGTAAAAATCCTCAAAACCTTTATTGAACAAAGAATAATCCAATACATTGATTTATATATTTGGGCATTAGAAAATGACCTAAATTTAACTAATGCTTGGTTTATAAGTAAGATTTTTGCGGATGTACCCAGAGCCGAACCAATTCCAGATAGTAGATTAGATCAGACAATAAAACCAACAGCAAAAAAATGGCTTAATCCCAATTGGCTTAATTCATATTACTTATTTGATATTGAAAGTTACAATAAAATGTATCCAAAATAATTACAACATGAACTTATAAAGAGCTATTTTTAAAAATACATCTTAAGGTTTTTTCAGCAAAACAGTAATTACAGACGCACTTAAAGACTTAAGCGACAATACAAACTCTTATTAATCTTTATGGAGTTTATATTGTGAATACACAAACCCAATACCTAAGACCCAAAGCAGTTTGCGAACTGTTATCTATTTCAAAAGCCACTTTATATCGGTGGACTGATAAAGGCCACTTCCCCAAACCCGTTAAACTGGGTGCCCGGGCGGTTGGTTATAGCATGGCGGACATTAAAAACTTTATCAATGATAGAAAGGGAGGTGCAGATCATGAGTAACGGAAACAAAAAAATACCGGTGAAGTTTGCAGGCTCGACCGGTATTTTAAAAACAAATTCAGACAGCCAATTTAAGCCGTCCGAATTACATTTTAACATACCTACAACCGAACAGATACAAAAGTCTTATAAGACACGCTACAACCAGCGTATGGCGATTTTAAAACATCTCAAGCGGTACGGTTCTATATCCACATTACAAGCCCGGCAAGCCGGTATTATGTCACCAGCATCACGGATAAAAGAGCTAAGAGAAGCCGGGCATATAATCAAAACTGTTCAAGACTTTGAAAGCATGAACGGCATGGCCACTTATTACCTGATTAAACTGGCAGAACCAAAACAAAATAAGGTGAAGCCATGAACCGGATTGAAACAGTTTTAATTCAGCCTTTACCACTTGGCTATAACTTGGTTAAAAGACCCGGTGAAAATCCATGTTTTGAAATTTGGCAAGGTACCGGATCAATTCGGGATTTTGTTCACCGGTTTGATGATATTAGCGATGCGGTTCACTTTCTTGTAATTAGCGGATATTGTCATAACTTCATAGAAGCCACACGGTTGCTGGAAAATGGTGGCGCAAATGCTTGATAACAATTCAGAATTTATAAACCAAGAAACTTTGAATCACAGCCCCTTGCCATGTGCAGGGGGCGTTAAAAGGCGCAATCACTTTAGACTTTACCGGCTACCTGAAATCATGAGTATGAATATAGAACCTAACTGGTTGATAGAAGATTATATTGAACAAGATACAACAGGTGTTTTATACGGCCAATCAGGTTCATATAAAACCTTTCTGGCTTTGGATTGGTGTTTATCTATCGCCACAGGGCAATCATGGCATGGTCATGATGTGAATAGCGGTTTAGTGGTATATGTGGCCGGTGAGGGCAATCACGGCTTACAAAAACGCATTAAAGCGTGGTTACGTTACCATCACATTGATGACAGTACAGATATTCCTTTTATGGCCAGCAATCAAAGGGTGGCTATTCGTAATGATGACGAATTATCCATGTTCAGGCACTACCTTGAACAGATAACCGATTCAGGCGAAAAAATTAAACTAATTGTGTTTGATACATTGCGTAAATGCTTTGGTTCCGGTGATGAAAATCACAGCAAAGACATGGGAGAATTTTTAGATCAGGTCGAAGCATTAAGGCAGGATTTTGATACCACTTGTTTAATTGTTCACCATACGAACAAAAATAAAATTATTCGTGGAAGCAATGCGCTGGAATCGGATATTGATTATATGTATCGTTTGGAATCAAAACATAAACAAAATTGTGTTCTACACGCTGAAAAGCTAAAAGACAGCGACGCACCACACCCAAAGCAATTTGATTTACAAAGTGTTCTTTTTGGAAACCACAAAGGCAAATCTATAAACTCACTTGTTCTTGAACCGGTGGATTATCAGCCACAACAGGAAAGCAACAAGCCACAGGGGATTAGAGGGTTGGTTTATGATTACATTGTGGATAATTGTATTGAAGCAACTACTTGGACTGATTTAATAGCTGATATGATTGATAGTGATTTAAACCATGATGGTGAACAACTTACAAAGGCAAGCATTAGAACAGCTTTAAACGGCTTACAAGATAATCAAACCCCTTTGTTAGACTTTAGCAAATTAAACGGCCAGAACGCAGTTAAAGCAATACCACCGGGTTAAAATCATGCGTGTATGTTCGTATCTTTTCCATAGGGGGAAACTACATACATACACGCTTAAATCTCAACAAGGAACGATTTTAAAGTTAGCCATGAACAACGATAACACCAAGACTAAACAGCAGTCGGTTTACAAGACGATGCCCACGGCTTAAATGCCATTATTGTTCAACGTACTGGCAAACCAATATGGCTATTTTCTGATAATCATGTGGCAATTGCTACACCATGTAGGAGTTTATCAACACCGGGGGAGGGTTAGATTATGATAACACAAAAGCATGATTCGTTAGCCCTCGTACTATTTTTGTTTCCACATTAAAAACATTTCAAAATCAAACCCAAATACCCATTTTGCGGATATAAAAAAATTCCTACCACTAACGAATTACAAAGCAATGATTACAAAATGCAATCACCCCCCCCACTTAATCAAACTATCCCAGAATTTGAAACCCATTAATAAAATGTTGTGAATGTGAAAATTTAACGGGGGCTTCGTTCTTTGCAACAACCCGTTTAAACCTTTACATATCCCCGTGGTGGCTACCCTACGCACTTAAAACTATTTAGCAAGGCTATGGCATTGATTGAAGCGTACAGGCTGATAATGCTAAACACTTGACACTATAAAAGGCAATTTCGTACACAGTACGCGCAAGGCTAAATAATGGACGATTCGGACACCCTAAAAAGGCAAGCTATAAACACACGGGATCAGTTCACAATCACACGGTTTTAGAGTTTCGCTACCAGTACGCGAGCGAGCGCGAGGGGCTGAATGAGCATTTTCGTCATATGTACACGAAAGCGAGGGTACACGCACGAGGGGCTGAAAATAGCACGAATCACACTACCTAAAAAGGGCGGATTTTCGCATACAGTACGCGCAAGGCTGAAAGTCTAACGAATTTAACACCCTAAAAAACGGACTTTCGTACCCAGTACGTGTATGGCTAACTTAATAATTTATTAACACTACAACAAAGGGTTTCGAGTGCAGTACGTATAAGGCTGACTTGATCATTATCGGACACTACGATAAAAGAATCTTCCACAAAATAAAAAGTCATATCGTTTTCATATAAATATAATAAATTGAAAGCTTTAAAGCCCAATGAATTTAAGCATTTAATACTTTATGCTTAAATTAAATCGATTTATTTTGATTCATTCTTGACAAATAATTCATGATTATATTCAGTAGCACTTACGATATCCGACTGTTTTAGTATAATAAAGTTATCTTCATCATCAAAATAAAAAGTATTTTTTATGACTTTAAAATTATCTTTGTTTCTAAAGCCACTCCAAATCGGGACAATAGCAATTTCTTGATTTAGTCCTTGAGACTCGTTAGGTTCTGCAAATTTAAAAACAATTCCAACATATACTTTGCTATTATTCATATGAATCATTAAAGGCACTTCTTTAAGATAACTATTTAAAAATAAAACATCTAATGGAGAGTCACTAAATATTTGTGACAATATGGAGATTTTATAGGCTTCGCTATAATTTAATTTTTTTTCTTCACTTTGAGTATCATTTTCCGCTGAAATAAATCTTAATTCATTAATTAAATTTATAATGTGTGAACTAACGAAGGAGTATATTAATGATATTACTGAAATAATTAATAACTTTAATAGCATTAAATCGCCAATTCCAAAATCTTGAGATATCCTTTTAATAAAAATATGTCCTTGGCTGTTAAAAGTAATACTTATTAAATACAAAATAATATAGATAATTATTATAGTTGATAAAAAGGCTATACCGGAGGTATTAATCTTTTCTTTTTTAGCAACAATTAAATTTATGATTAGAGTTATTAGTGCAATTAGTGCAGAAATAAATAAATTCAACGCGCTTACTGAAAATTGATTGCGGTTTATCCCTAAAAACGATATTTGATAATGCAAATAACCTAATAAGTCATATCTTAAAAGATAATTTAAAAATACAAATATTATTATAGATATAAGAAACGCCTTAATACCAGCTGTTGCGCATTTTATATATAAAAATTGACCTTCGTATCTATGAAGTTTAAAGAAATGCTTTTTATTGATGTTAATTGTTATGAAACCAGAACATAAAACAATTAAAACGATTAATAGCCCCATCTGATAATAAAATCAGCCAGTCTTTTGATGACGTCGCAATTTAGAAATGATTTCTTTGTAGTTATCTGAAGTTTTAACGGAATGTATAGATCTTTCGAGCCCACCTCTTCCAACTACTCTCATTGATGGATCAATATGCTTTTTAATATCTTTAATAGTTTCAGCACTGGCACCAGAAAAATCAAATATTTTGGAGAACTTGTATTTAAAATGTGATTTAAATTTATCCTGTCTCATAATACATTTTGTTGTCAATTGTCGTTTAATAACTATAACATTAAAATAATTAATTGTCATGGCTCTTAACATATCTTACAGCCATAATAAGCTAAAAAGATAATCTAATTTCTTTTAAAACTAAAAAAGTCATATAAATTTTTGCTGGTAACTTCGTTGGTAACTTTTTATGTTTTTCTTCTATAGTCTTTATTATCAATAACTTAAAAACTAATGTGATTCTCTCCCTCGCACCATTGATTAATTCCTTCTTTAGTTACTTCAATTTCTTTGATATAGCGCATACAAATAGGGCCGATTTCCGCCTGCAGGCGTGATATAGTCATAATGAGCATGTTTGAGCAAACTAAAGACCGGCAACATCCGCCGATTCATCGCAGCCAGCGAATAACGGTGAACCGGTAAGCCCGCACAGCGCTCGGCACCGGTCTCTGCAAACTCCGCCAACAGCACAAAACCAGCAGATTTAACCAGACGATTAAGACTGGCGAAGTACTGCTTTATTGCTTGCTCATCAATCAAAAAATGCAACACCGCCCGATCAATCCAGATATCCACTGGTGGTAAATCATCCGGTAATGCTTGCGATAAATCAGCCGCTAACCAAATTACAGCATCCTGCTTTCCAATCCGACCACGCAACTTTGCCAGTGCCGCATCACTGATGTCATTAAGAATCAGTCGATGCCCCATGGCCAACAAACCATCCACCAATTGCGAGGTTCCGGCCCCGGCGATAAATATCGTTTGCGGCTCAGCCAATATCCCCTCCGGAAAGAAATCCAAGGTATAAGAAACATCCTGCTCATACCAGCCCAAGGATTCCTCCGGTTTATCTCTGAATATATGATTCCAATGGGCTTGTTTTCCGCTGTTATCCTTCATAAGGTTTGTTAAAACATAATGGAGCTGATAAACATCACCACGAAGGTGATAATAAAGAAACTAATCATGGCCAGTGGCACAAAGACAATGAAATAGAGACTGGTTTTGATTATTTTTTTCTGGTACACACGGTGTAAGCTGATGGCAATATAGGTAAGAATGGTTAAAGCTAAAAAAGCGACGGTCCAAGAACTCGGGAGCAACCAGTATAATCCCGTGCCCAACATAATGATTAAGAAAATAAATGACCTGATGTGCAGATGATACACAAAATGAACCACATACCTGGTTTTCGGGTAGAACAGCTTAAAAATACCGGCCATTAACAGGACATCCAGAAAAAAAGCCCAGGTCATGTTGCCAAACAGAAACTTCAAGAATCCGCGTGGATCTTGCGTAAAACGCAACATTGCCCGGAATGTAAGCTGATCTAATAGTGATGTAATTTGATATTTTTCGATAATTTCATCAGCATTAAGTTGATAAATATCTCGACGCAATATCTCATAACGCTCACCAAAAAAAGTCGTTGAAAAAGTCTTATCCAGTTGTAATTGCAACAAATCCTGGAGGTCTTTAATTAACTGATTAGCTTGCTCAATGACTTCTTGGGATTGATCGCGCTGAAGAATTAATTCGCTGACTTTGTTTAATTGCTGATTGATATAATTATCAACGGACAGCGTTTGTAGAATATTGTCACGATTGAGTTGCCGTTGCTTAACTTTTTCCATGCCATTATTAAAATCCTGGCTATTAAAGCTTAAAAAATCTATGCCGGACAATGACAATATAAAAAACATTAAAAACATCAGGACAATAAAGACCCGAATCGGCGATAAGTAGTTGACCCGACGAGTGGCGAGGTATTCACGGGTTAAAAAGCCGGGTTTAACCAGGCCGGTGCCCGTTTGGGTTAATTTCGACTCAAGATTAAAGGTATTGGCAAAGAATTGCCAAATCATATGCCAAACGCTGTGTAGACCTAATCCTGATTTCTGACTGCAATGCGGACAATAATCATAACTTACGGAATAACTTCCGCCACAATTTGGACACACGCGTTCAGTGCTGTGTTGCTGTTTAACAATCGACCCCACTTTTTAATTCGACCTGCATATTTAAACAGTGAATTATTTTAACACAGGGCTGAAATTGGCACTGCAAGAAAGATATGTCAGTTCGGCAATCACTATTTGCAGCCCGTAGTGGCTCATCTTATAGACAGATTTAAACGTTTTATCGGTATAGACGATCATAATCGCCATAATCCAAAAAGCAATATCCGTCAAATATTTCACCCATGGGCTTAATTTAATTCCATAATTGGCTTAACAGTTAAACCCGCATCCCGCAGTAATTGAATGACACCCTGTTCCCCGGCTAAATGACCGGCACCAAAGGCGAAGACAGTCGGTTTTGCTTGGGCAATGCCGGGAATTTTGGCGGCCCAGTTTTTGTTTCTGTCATCAAAGAGAATCCGTTTCACTTCATCCCAATTATCGACTGATCCCGGATAATTGGCCATAAAATCAAACATGCCAACAATATCTTCTTGTTGATAGAGTTCGACCATTTTATTTAAAACCTGATCTAATTCAGTAAACATGGCTAACTCTTCTTCTGACATCAGCTGGCCTTTTTTCGGGTTCATGACTGCCACAGCCTGCATTTGATCGGCCACGGTTTCTAAACCATAAATGGGCATATCTAATTTTTGTGCTAAATTCGTCAGCTCATTGTCGAGCGTCTTTATATTAGAACAAGCCAGGGACTCCACAGTTAACGCTGAGATAATGGCAATATATTCAAGCTGCTCAAACATTTCAATTTTATACTGACTGTGTCCTTCTAAAAACCCGGCAAATTGCGCATATTGTTCTTCCGAAAAACGTTCTTTCAATGGCTCTTTAGCCACCATGGCAGCCATCATTTGGCTGTTTAAATCCGGATCATCAAAATCCAACTCGAAGTAGGCTTGCTCTGATTTTTTATAAATGGATTTAATTTTCGGGCTAATGGCAAAGTCTTTTTCACACATTAAATGCATGGTGCCAACCAAATAAGAGGGCTTTTCAATATTCGGGCCAGTAACCTCCCAGACCACTGATTTTACTAATGACTGGTCATCGGTTTTGTTATAGGCTTTGCTGAAACCAATGGAAAAACCCACAATCCAAGCAATCAAAATTGTTACAGAAATAATTTTTTTCATCATATTCTCATTTTTTTAGAAGTTACACAGTTAGTAACGAAACAGACTTTTTGTGACACAATTATTTAAAAAAACCTACTCGGCGCCAAACTGAGCAAATAATTCGGCACCGGTTAGGTTTTTGGTTTGATTTGAGAAACAATAATAGCCGGGCTTCTCATCAATAAAAACCTGATTATCAAAATTTAACTGGGATTCAATATCCAAAATACCCGCGGGCATAATGTAAAGCCCGGGTTGTTTGAGTTTATAGAACAAACCGGTGCCGCATTTTTTACAAAAACCACGCTCCGCCCAATCCGAAGACGCATAAATACCAATCGAATCCTGCCCAGAAAACTCAACATCCGTACCACATTCGACCGCCATAAGCGGCCCGCCGGTCCATTTTCGACAGGTATTACAATGACAAGCCCCGACAGATTGACTCGCTGAGTGAGCCACAAAACGCACCGCACCACATAAACATTGGCCGTTGGCCTTTAATACTTTATCCATAATTTTATCCTCAACTTTTGGGTTTCATCATAACTGATTTAAACAAAAACACTGACGATACAATCAAAAAAAAACCAGTAGCAGCCTGGGGGTTTTTGTTATTTTTGTCAGTTGTTATTTGGTTGCTTTCCTAATCACTCCAATAACCAGTAGCAGCACCACCGCGCCAATGGTGGCGACAATAATGCTCCCTAAAATACCACCGGCAATGGAGATTCCCATCTGGGTAAACAGCCAACTGCCAATAAATGCACCGACAATACCAATTAAGATGTTGGCCACAATACCAAAGCCATAGCCTTTGACCAACACTCCGGCCAACCAACCGGCAATACCACCAATCAAACAAATAATTAAAAAACCTTCGAGTGTCATATTTTTCTCCACTTAGAGACCTTTAAATTAATCTACGCCTTTGGAAAAAAAATTTAAAATTTTGCCAATCAAGGCAGGAAACGTAGTTAATAGACCCGATTTGTTTCGCAGGCGGTTTGCCGAAGGCAAGAAGCCTGCGAATAAAAAACGAATAGGTCGTGGTGCTATTGACAAGTTTTCTAACGTAGAGTAGTGAAATTTTTAAACTTTTTAACATGGTATGTGATTAATACAAATGTCTCTCTTTTTGTGTGCCTGTCAAACAAGCATCTTGTGAACATATTTCAGGCTTAATTAAAGTAGCACATTTGCTTAAAAAATACCTTATTTATTGCTTATTTACAAACGTCCATTTAAAAGCCATTCGTCAAATATAGATTACTCATCATCGCCGACTTCTTTCAATAACTTGGTCGCCATGGTCAATAATAGGCTTAAAACAATCACCAGCAGACCCCAAAATAGCCAGCGGCTATAGTTGAAACCAGGTGGTTTTTCAATTTTGATTTCTTGGAGTGGTTGTTGCATAGCGCCCAAAGTCACTGCATTTGAAAACATGGATTGCCGCATATCTTGAGGTAGTCGCTTGTACCATTGGTTGGAGGCTTTGGACTTTGTGTCTTGTGAGCCTAATTTAAGCACGTAAGGACCATCACCTTGCGCTAAAAACTGTAATTGCTGTTGCCGCCAAGCAAAGGATATCTGGTTAATCCATTGGCTGGATATTTCCGAGCGGCTGACTAATCGCCAATAACGATGTCGTTGGGGGTTAAAATCCAACTGATTATTAAACATGGCCATGTCACCATCGCCAATGTCATAAACACTGCCATTTGCTACCCGCTGCCAGTGAGCTTCTTTTGAAGGCCTTGCGTACAATTGAACATCAGCCATCAGGTTTCTGTAATCAAAACCCAAACGCAGGCCTTCAACCGGGAAATAACCACCCGTATCCCACTCAACCACATAATCAGCATTTTCTGTTTGTCTAAGCTGCCATGAATCCAATTCAGTCCATTGTATTGGCTGGGTGATGGCCTGATTCACCATAACCGCTTTAACTTCTTGTATTTCAGGAATGGGTTGATTCAAAAAGCGCAGTTGATAATAATCATATGAACTGCCCTGTAATGGAATGCGGTTTTCAAGCACCACCCGCTCACCGGTATTTAACTCAATTAACTTGTGCCGATTAGTTACGGGCTGCCAGTTTGCCAAGTCATGACTGCCCTGTAAAGCTACATAAAAAACCCGATTACCGGCACTGGCAAAAGACCACTTTAATTGTAAAGCCAAAGCCTTTTTACCTTTAATAACTGAGGCATCAATTAACAGCGTGTTTAAGCTGACAGCCTCCTTGTTCTGCACATAATTACGTACTGAGTTTGAGGTGGAGACGCTATAACTTTGCTGATCACCGCTCCAAGAGGTTTTAACCTGTTTAGTTGAAATCGGTATTTGTAGCGTTTGATTCAGTGAGAAAATCGGCAAAGTACTGGCAGAAAAAGTCTGCTTGACCTCATCATGCTGTAACACCAATCGCATCGGCACCTGATCTGCCTGGACGTTGAAAACCCGTATATCTCGCAAATCCGGATAATAGGCATTCTGATAAACTGCTGCCGGCAAATCAAAAACAAAGGCATTGGCGTCGTCATTTACAGTCAACGAAATTTGATGCTTAAATTCAGCCGCCGAAACCGGCCATAAGGCCAGCAATAGAATCACCCCCATAATATGTTTTAAGAATTCAAGCTTCATGAGGTTCACCTGCTTCAATGTGTGCTTCAGACTTGGATGTCGGTGGCAAGGGCGAGAAATAACCCACCAAGGACAATAACAGGCCCACTGATAAAAAGGCCACAATACGCTCAATACTGCCTGAAGCTGACATATCAACCAAGAACAATTTGGCCACCACCACAATCATTAACGCCAGACCCAATAACCACACGGCCCGGCTCTTTTTACGGGCGGCCATGACCATTAACGTGACTGCCGTGGCTGCCCACAAAATACTAAAGCCGGTTTGTACCCTAAAGGACGTCATTAAATCAATCAACTTATAGTCAATGCCGTACCAATAATGGAAACAACGCAACATGGTGGCATTCAGCATTAAAAACCCGGTGACGGCTAACAACACATAGTTTACTTTCATACTATCAACAAAGAACACCGATGGATTGTCCTGATGCATTTTTATCGCCAATAATAAGGTCAGCAAACCCAGGACATCAATAACATTTAAAACCGGCACATAAGGCACGCCATTCAAACTACCCGGATTTTTTATATTCAATAGTACAATGGCGCCCCATAAAACCCACATCATCACCGGCAACGCCCATTTAAAGTAGGCTTTAGGTTGTGCCAATAATGGCCATTTCAATTTATTCCTTAACATAAACACGGTGGCCGATAGCGCTAACAACATGGCAGCAAATGAGGCCGAATGCCAAATTGTATGGCGACCCATTTGTTCAGCAATTAAAGTCACAAATTCATAAACGGCGATGTAACTCAATAGCCATAAACTGAACGTGTGGTAATAATCAATAGCCTGCATCCGTTTGGCGTACAATTTTAATAGCCAATAATTAACCGCAAAAGCGGCTAGCCAAGCAACTAAACCGAACGCTTGGTGAAAGTCTTGAAATATAGGTGTTAACAATGCCAATAGCAGCAACAATGGCGTCATTCCGTATTTAATACGATGCAAATCTGGCCACTTCAAATAATGTGCCAACCAGATAAACAACACAAAAGAAGCACTGAAAAAGACCACAATGACCGTTAACAAGCCGGGTAGATTAAAGAATTTATCAATTTCATAGATACCATTCACAACCCAGGACAGCAAAGCCATTACCATTAAACTGCGGACAATCAGCCGGTTATAAACTGACTCAACAGCTGCGCCTGTTCGCCAATAATGTGCCATTAAAAAATGTGTTAAAAAATAAATTAACAAAGCCGCAAACGTGACATTAATCAGTGGCAAAGAATCTGCAGAAAACACCGGTATCGGCCAAGCGTGACTAACTAAACTTAAATACAGCGGTATTATCATGCCGAACACCACTGACAGGGCCGCCCATTTAAAATCAGGTAGTGCTTTTTTATGCCCCAGCCATAACAACGCTGCCGCTGTGATTGCCATCATGGCTTCAATCCACAGCAATTGTTGTAATGGCAAGAAGCGATGGATTTCAAGCATCATGGCCAACAACCACACCACCACACCGGCACTTAAAAAGTATCGAGCCACCCATTGACCGGTTTTACGGGTCTTTTCACAGGTTTTATCTACTAACAGGCTT
>QQUO01000033.1 GCA_008501575.1 Pseudomonadota bacterium | reverse complement strand
TCAGCATGATGTATCCATGCAAGAACAATAAGGGCATGATAAGGACAACAAACCAGATGGCAACAGAGAAAGTGATCACAGGAACCATCATGATAACGAGGGAGCCGATCATGATTAACAGCATTATTAATTGGTCAATCCATAACCGGTTTTTCGTGCTATTGGCCACCTTAATATTGGTGGGCATGGGATTATATTCGCTCAAAAATACACCGGTGGATGCCATTCCGGATCTGTCTGATGTTCAGGTCATCGTTAAAACCAGCTATCCGGGACAGGCACCGCAAGTGGTTCAGGATCAGGTTACCTATCCCTTAACCACTGCCATGTTATCGGTTCCCGGTGCGGTCACCGTCCGGGGTTATTCATTTTTCGGTGATTCCTATGTTTATGTAATTTTTGATGATGACACCGATATGTATTGGGCCAGAAGCCGGGTGCTTGAGTATTTAAGTCAGGTGGCACCCTTATTGCCACAAAATGCCCAACCACAATTGGGCCCTGATGCCACCGGTGTGGGCTGGGTGTACCTGTATGCCCTGGTCGATAAAACCGGTCAACATGACATCAGCCAATTACGCAGTTTACAAGACTGGTTTTTAAAGTATGAATTACAAGCAGTTCCGGGGGTGTCCGAAGTGGCCGCCATCGGTGGTATGGTTAAACAATATCAAGTCAGGGTTAATCCGGAAAAATTACGCGCTTTTAGCATTCCATTGGCGCAAATCGAAACCGCCATCCAAAGAGGCAATCAGGAAATCGGCGCATCTGTTGTGGAACTGGCGGAAGCGGAATATATGGTCAGAGCCACCGGTTATATTCAGAGCGAAGATGACTTAAGACACATCCCCTTAGGCACCACAATCAACGGTACGCCATTATTACTTAAGGATGTGGCCGACATTGGTGTTGGTCCTCAAATGCGCAGAGGCGTGGCTGATTTAAATGGTGAAGGTGAAACCGTGGGCGGTATTATCGTCATGCGTTACGGTGAGAACGCCCAAAAAACCATTGAACTGGTAAAAGCCAAATTAGACCAATTAAAACAAGGTTTGCCTGAGGGTGTTGAGGTGGTCACGGTTTATGATCGCAGTGGTTTGATTGAAGAGGCGGTTAAAAACCTATGGATAAAACTATTGGAAGAATTCGCGGTGGTGGCGCTGGTTTGTATCGCATTCTTATTCCATATTCGATCCTCATTGGTGGCCATCATCTCATTACCGGTGGGCATTTTAACGGCTTTTATTGTCATGCACTTTCAAGGCCTGAATGCCAATATCATGTCTCTGGGCGGCATCGCCATTGCCATTGGTGCCATGATTGATGGTGCCATTGTGATGATTGAAAATATGCATAAGCATATGGAGCGCACCGTGGTTACGGCTGAAAACCGCTGGCAAATCGTGGCCAAATCAGCCGGAGAAGTGGGCCCGGCGTTGTTTTTTAGCTTGTTGATTATCACCGTCAGTTTTGTACCGGTATTCACCTTAGAAGCGCAGGAAGGTCGTATGTTTTCACCCCTGGCTTTTACCAAAACCTATGCCATGGCGGCGTCAGCGGCTTTGGCCATCACTTTGGTGCCGGTTTTGATGGGCTATTTTATTCGCGGAAAAGTGTTACCGGAACATAAAAACCCGATTAACAGAGCCGTCACCGCACTGTATTTACCGGTGTTACATACAATACTTAAATTTCCCAAATCAACCTTGGTATTAACGGTGATGGTTTTGCTGATTGGCTTTTGGCCCATCAACAAAATCGGCAGTGAGTTTATTCCACCTTTGGATGAGGGTGATTTGATGTACATGCCCACCACTTATCCGGGTATATCCATCGGCAAAGCCCGGGAACTGTTACAACAAACTGATAAGCTTATTAAAACAGTGCCGGAGGTTGAGACCGTCTTCGGCAAAGTGGGGCGGGCCGAAACCGCCACCGATCCGGCGCCACTCACCATGATTGAATCCTTTATCCAATTAAAACCGCGAAATCAATGGCGGCCGGGGATTGGTACCGATGATCTCATCAAAGAACTGGATGCATTGGTTAAACTACCCGGTGTCACCAATGCCTGGGTGATGCCAATTAAAACCCGCATTGATATGCTGGCCACCGGCATTAAAACACCGGTGGGCATAAAAATAGCCGGTCCTGAACTGGATCAGATTCAGAAAATTGGCCAGCAGTTGGAAACCATTTTAAAAGATGTGCCGGGCACCACCTCGGTTTATTCTGAGCGGGTTGCCGGTGGGCGTTATATTAAAGTCGATATCAATCGCGCCAAAGCCGCCCGTTATGATTTAAATATTGCCGATATCCAACAGGTCATTGCCACCGCCATTGGTGGCATGAATGTCACCCAAACCATCGAAGGCTTACAACGTTATCCGGTTAATGTCAGGTATCCACAAGATTATCGTAACTCACCGGAACAACTGGCTTTATTGCCCATTGTCACACCGACCAAGCAAAGAATTGCTTTGGGTGATGTTGCGGCCATTTACATTGAGGATGGCCCGCCGGGCATTAAAAGCGAAAACGCCCGACTTAATGGCTGGACCTTTATTGATATTGAAGGGATTGATATCGGCCATTATGTGCAACAAGCCCAACAAACTGTTAAGGAACAACTGACCCTGCCGACGGGATATTCCATCAGTTGGTCCGGCCAGTATGAATATATGCTGCGGGCCAAAGAAAAATTAACTTATGTGATTCCCATCACTTTAGCCATCATCATTATTTTACTGTATATGAATTTTCGCTCGTTCACAGAAGTCGCCATCATTATGGGAACCTTGCCTTTGGCCATGGTGGGGAGTATTTGGTTGATGTATTTAACCGGTTATAATTTTTCAGTGGCCGTGGGAGTGGGATTTATCGCCCTGGCCGGGGTGGCGGTTGAAATTGGTGTCATTATGTTGGTGTATTTAAACCAAGCGTATCAGGATCTCTGTACAAAATCAGCAAATCAGATTAATCAACAGACCTTAAAAGAGGCCATCGTCGAAGGGGCAGGGCGACGCTTACGCCCGGTCTTAATGACATCCCTGTCCATCATTATCGGCTTGTTACCGATATTACTGGCCACCGGGACCGGCTCGGAAGTGATGAGCCGTATTGCCGCACCGATGGTCGGCGGCATGGTCAGTGCCTTAATACTCACCTTATTAGTGATACCCGTGATTTATTATCTGTGGCGCCTACAAGCCATTAATCAAAATTTAATTCCAACAGAGGAAAAACATGAACACTAAAAAATTAGTAACAATTAGTTTATTATTATTCAGCACATTAAACTGGGCGCATTCTGATTTAGACGTGTCTATCCCGGAAGCGGGTGAAACAATTACCACACCGCCTGATAAAATTGTCTTGATCTATACAGAACCGGTGAAACTAATTAAATTTGAATTGATAGGCACAGACAATCAAACGGTGGACACAAGTTTTAAACCCTCGTTTGAAGATTACGCTGAATTTGTTATTAAGGTCAATGATTTAGACAATGGTCTTTACACGGTTTTGTGGACCATCATGGGTGGTGACGGTCACATGGGTGTAGGTGATTTTACCTTTACCCTGACACAGTCTCAGCCTAACAAACACGCTAATCATCACTGTAATAAACTGATTCATGCCATAATCTCTTTGGGACATTGCGACACTGATAACCAAGCTGCTGATTTATGCGGGCTTTGCCCACGCTGTCGCAATACCTTTTATCGCTGTCTTGTGCAGCTTCATTCAAGCCATTTTGGCGCAACTGAAAAAAAC
>QQUO01000250.1 GCA_008501575.1 Pseudomonadota bacterium | reverse complement strand
GGTCATCAGTTACTTGCAACGGCCTTTGTGGGCACACCCACCGGACACATCAACGGTTAAGACCTGGCATGATTTCAGCGATGATGTGGTGGCTTTTTTTAATCAACAAAACATCTCGAATGTGGTTGCAGTGGGGCATTCAATGGGCGCGGTGTCGGCTTTTTTAGCGGCCAGCAAACAGCCGCATTTAATCAAAGCCCTGGTGATGATTGAACCGGTGGTTTTTAGTCGGGGTTTTTGCTGGTTAAATCGAATATTACCAAGATTTATCCGTCATCGAGTACCGATTATTAACAAGACCTTGAATCGGCCCGATCAGTGGCCCAATTTTCAGGCCGCTTTTGATTTTCACCGGCGTACCCGGGCTTTTAGACGGGTCAATGATGAACAATTATGGCAGTATATCAAGGCGGGTGTTAAAGCCGATGATAAAGGCATCCATCGATTGGTTTATGATAAACATTGGGAAGCCCATGTTTATCAGACTGTCACGCCAATCAGGAAAATGCTGTTGCAAAGTGGCTTACCGGTTTTGGCCTTGCGCGGTGTCGATACCGACACCATTCCGGTGTCATTTTGGCAACGCTGGCACAGCAATGAAAACCACCATTTAGTGGAAATACCTGACAGCAGTCATTTATTGCCGCTTGAACGCCCTGCAAAAGTGTTGTCCCATGTGCTACCCTTTATAGAACAACACCGATAAAAATATGAACACCGCATTAAACCAACAAACCGAAGCGACCAGTCCGACCATTTTACTGACCACTTTAAACAGTAAATACATCCATGCCGCTTTTGGTTTGCGTTATCTTATGGCCAATTTAGGTGAACTACAATCACAAGCAGAGTTGATGGAGTTTACCATCCATGATCGGCCCATAGATATGGTCGAAAAAATCATCGAAAGCGGTGCCAAAATTGTCGGTTTTAGTGTTTATATCTGGAATGTCACCGAAACCAATGAAGTGGTGCAGCTGTTAAAAACCGCACAGCCTGAAATAATCGTGGTTTTGGGTGGGCCGGAAGTCAGCCACATACCGGACCAACCGCTGGTGGTGTCCTGGGCTGATTATGTTATTAAAGGCCCGGGTGAGCGCAGTTTCAAAAAGCTCTGTCAGCTGCTTTTAAATCAAGAAAAGCCGCCGCATCCGGTCATTCAGGGTGAAAATGTGCCATTAGAACAACTGATTATGCCCTATGATTTTTACAGTGAAGAGGACATCAAAAACCGCATTATTTATGTGGAGGCCTCACGCGGCTGTCCCTTTAAATGCCAGTTTTGTTTGTCGGCGCTGGATAAAACAGCCAAAGCCTTTACATTAGATCGTTTTTTAACGGAAATGGATGGCCTGTATCAGCAAGGAGCCCGAAATTTTAAATTTATTGATCGCACCTTTAATCTAAAAATTGCCGATGCAGTAAAGATCATGGAATTCTTTTTAGAGCGGATGGATGATGATTTGACGGTGCATTTTGAGGTGATTCCCGATCGCTTACCGGATAAACTCAAAGACGTTATTCTGAAATTCCCGCCACACAGTTTACAGTTTGAAGTCGGTGTGCAAACCTTTGACCCCAAAGTCCAGAAACTTATACAGCGCCGTCAGGATAATGACCGTTCCAAAGACAATATCCGCTGGATTTGTGAACACAGCCGGGCCCACATGCATGCGGATTTAATTTTTGGCTTGCCCGGTGATACCTTAACCGGTTTTGGTGACAGCTTCAATCAACTGTACGCCTTAAACCCACAGGAAATTCAGGTGGGTATTTTAAAACGTTTACGTGGGGCGCCGATTAACGGACTCACTGCTGAATATAAGATGGTGTATTCACCGCTACCACCCTATACCGTTCTTCGCACCCGTGACATCAGTTTTGAGGAATTACAACGGGTCGGCCGTTTTGCCCGCTATTGGGATATTTTTGCCAATTCGGGCCGTTTTAAAAACACCTTGCCTTTATTGCTTAAAGACGATGCCTTTAAACATTTTATGGCTTTTTCTGACACCCTGTTTCAGGTGGAACAAAGTACCTGGAAGATTTCACAAAGACGACAATTCACCTTAATGTACAGCCTATTACGGGAGTACTTCGACCTAAAAGAAACGCCTTTGCTGACAGCCTTACAGCTGGATTTTGATACCACCGGGGAAAAAGGTCGATTGGATGTGCTGTTACAACAAACCAAGAAAGATAAAAACTTTGTGGCCAATAAACGCCAGCAACAACATGGCTGAGACAACACCGGTTGAAACGATTCAGTGGCGTGGTGTGAAAGTGTGGGTTAAGCGAGAAGACCTTAATCACCCGATAGTTCAAGGCAATAAACAACATAAACTCAAACATAATTTAATTGCAGCCAAACAACAGGGTGCCGACACCTTAGTCACTTTTGGCGGCGCTTATTCCAATCATCTGGTGGCCACCGCTTATGTGGCACAACAGGCCGGCTTGAAATCGCTGGGTGTTGTTCGTGGTGATGAATTAAAGTATTGTCAGGAACGCTGGTCGCCCACCTTGAAACATTGTCATCAATTCGGCATGCAGCTGGAGTTTGTTAATCGTGCTGATTATCGTAAGAAGCAACAAAGTGGCACGGTTCAACAATTATTGCATGGCTTAGATTCGCCATTTATTATCCCTGAAGGCGGTAGTAATGTGGCGGCTGTGCATGGTGTGGCTGAATGGATGATGACCATCAAAGCACAATTAAACCAAGCACCCAGTCACGTTATTTGCCCGGTGGGCACCGGTGGTACCCTGGCGGGTGTTGTTGCCGGATGTTTCCGCAATCAATGGGCCTGTCAAGTTATCGGCGTGGCTGTACTGAAAGGCTTACAGTCTGTAAAACAGGATATTAATCAATGGCTTAGCGCCTATAATCAAGATTTAAAAATCCCCGACTGGCAGATTAACCAGGTATTTCACGGCGGTGGTTATGCCAAATTAACACCTGACATGGTGGCATTCGGACAGCAATTTAAGGCATCGCACCACATGCCACTGGATAAAATCTATAACGTCAAATCCTTTTATGCCCTTGATATGCTGATTCAACAAGGTGTGGTTAAACCCCATGATCGCCCTTTAATTATTCACACCGGGGGTTTGCAAGGCGGTATTGTGTGACTTTCGGCATTTTAAAGCCTCAGCGGGAAGTGCTAAGATAATCATTATTTACAGAGAATACAGTCATGAATTCAGAAACAAGTCCTCAAGGTGATATCAGCACCGTCCGACTGATTTATATCCTTTATCTGGTGAGTTTTATTGCCGGTATCACCGCCATTATCGGTGTGGTGATGGCTTATGTGAATAAAGATGACGCCAGTGAATGGTTACAAAGTCATTATCAATTTATTATTCACACCTTCTGGAAAGCACTTGTTATGGCTTTAATCAGCGGTGTTCTGATGATGGTGTTTATCGGCTTTATTACCATCATTCTGGTGATATTGTGGGTTATCGTACGCTGTGTCAAAGGCCTAAAATACATTGATGCCCGTCAGGCCCATCCTGATCCCACCGGCTGGGGGTTCTGATGACAACTCCGGAAAAATCACTGGCCATGCAGGTGCTAAAAGCACCTTTTGGAAATTTGTATATATATGCGGATAAAGACTTCTTATTGGCGGTATCTTTCCGACAAATCGACGCAATTAACGCCAAAGTTGATGATAATCACCCGATTTTAAAACAAACAACGCAACAGCTTGATGATTATTTCTCAGGTAATTGTCGGACATTTGATTTGCCGTTACAGCCACAAGGCACTCAGTTCCAACAACAGGTGTGGCAACAACTGCAAAAAATTGATTATGGAACCACCGCAAACTACGGCCAGGTGGCTGCTGCCATTGGCAACCCCAAAGCAGTCAGAGCAGTGGGCAATGCCAACAATAAAAACCCGATTGTAATTGTGATTCCCTGTCATCGGGTGATTGGCGCTTCGGGCCAGTTGGTCGGTTATGGCGGTGGTTTGCCAGTCAAAGAATGGTTGCTCAACCACGAACAAAAGTATGCCTGATAATCTTGTCTGCTCAATGCCGGGTTAAGACGACTTGTCGTTATTGGTTGCCGATCCCGACTGAGCCGCTCCAATGTCCCGACCCATCCCATGACGATAAACCAATTCACCACCTAATTTTGCCGCATAAAATAAGATAATAAATCCCAGACCGGATGAAATTAAGCAGGCCAGCTGCAAGGTTTCAACGCTTGCTAATTGCGGCATTAAAGCCCGAATTGAAAAAACCACAAAGGCCGATAGGGCCCAATACATGTGCTTTTCAAATGCTGATATCACCGTTTTTGTGGGTTTTTGCCGCATATAATCAAACAAACCGGCAGCAATGGCGATAACCGCTAAAATACAGGATGCGGTGACCACAATTTGGATTATGTCACTGTACTTAAAACCATAAAAATATTGGTAAACATCACCAAAAAAGGTCACCGTCCAACCAACAATTGGAAAATGAACAATCATTGGATGGACGGGATGTTTCATAGTGTTAAAAAGCCGGCCAGCAAAACAGTAAAAGCAGTGACCGCTAATCCGGCATGAATAATCACCACCGCTTTGGGGGTTGGTATTTTACGCCAGTGAAAGGAAGCCAGGTAAGAACCGCCAATGGCGGCAACCACGAACAATCCAAGGGCAGCGGACAATTGAGCCGCCCAATTGTGGCTCGCTGCAGCGACCAGTAAAATAAGAATACCGGTGGCACCCAATAAGGCATGTAAAACCGACAACGCCCAAGGAGCCGTTTTCCCGCGCAATACTTTGGAGGCCAACACAACGCCGCCTAAAGCAGCAATACCAAAAACAATAAGTGCATATAAAATCATAATAAAAAACCCTAAAAATTGGAAATGTCAGCAAAGAATAGCATTTTAATTAAACTTATGCAACTTATAAGTATCATAAGGTGAATTGTGATAGAATATTGTCATGATTAAATTTAACCAGCTCAATTCTCGTCAGCAACAAATCTTGCGTTTTTTGTTGTACAGCGAACAGCCCATCACCATGGAACAACTGGCCAGTAAAACCGCCATCAGCCGTGCGGCCATCGGTAAGCACATGGATTTACTGATTTCATTCAAGCTGGTGGCGTCACAATTACAAGACAGCACCGGCGGCAGACCATCTCGGGCTTTTGAATTGACCGATGCCGGCCGTGCCATTTTTCCCAAACAGTATCACCTCTTTTCCCGGGCCTTATTATCTGCCATCAGCCAAAAACTGGATGACGACAGCATCACCGAGATATTAACTGAAATGGGCGCGCAATTAGCCACGCAATTAGAACATCAGCTGAATGATGGCCAAGATAAAATGATGGCGGTCAGAAAAATTATGGCTAATTTAGGTTATGAAACGGTGCAACCCACAGATGAGGCCGGTGAACAAAGCCTGATTGCTAAAAATTGTGTGTTCCATGATTTGGCCATTAATGATGAACGGGTGTGCCAATTGGATATTTCATTAATCAGCAACTTATTGGGTGAACCGGTTTACCTGAAAGAGTGTATGGCCAAAGGCGGTAAACATTGCCATTTCTGTAAACTCAAATAAGCCGGAAAAAATTGCCGCAATGGCATGGCAGCGGTTTGCTTTACTTACTCGATGTTGTTCGCAATGGTTTGTAAGTGTTCATTGAGCATTTTGTTGTAAACCGGGTGGTTTGCGATGATGGGGTTTTTAAGTAAATGCTGCGCCAACTGTTGGGCTTTTGACCATTTCTGCAGATTAAATAAACTGTTTTCCAAAGCCAAACCACAACCGGCGGACAGCATACTGCTGGCATCGACCTTCTGCGCAATTTGATAACAATTTTCAGCATATTCATGGCCTTTTTCATATTGACCTAAACCATTATAAGCCCGAGCCAGGACCATTTGCGCATACTGAGTGGCGCGATGCTCCGCCCCTAAAGCCTGAAGTTGTTGCTGATATATTTCCTGAGCCATATTGAGGGCTTCTTGAAAATGATTATGTTGCAACAAAATGGCGGCCAATGATGTTTTTTGTTGCAGTGTTTCGTTATGATTTTCACCATAAAATCGACGATAACTGTCCACTGCCGAACGGCTATAGGCCAAAGATCCCTGGATGTCACCATTGGACAGTAAAACCCGCGCCATAACCATATAAATCCGACCGGTCAATGCATGGTGCTCACCCAGGGAATTCACGGCGATGTCCAGTGCTTCCCGGGCTTGTTGTTCGGCAATTGGTAAATGACCCAGGGCTTGATTTGCACTTGATTGCAACAGCTTCATCTTGGCCACCAATGGATGCTGTGGATGATAAAACTGCTGGAGGCGTGGAATCAGGTCATTTAACTCGGTGACACTGAAAGTGATGTCCTCCACCGATAAGTTTTGCAGGGTTTCAACGCGCGCCATCCTTAAGCCAAGTGTGGCTGAATGGTTGTCGCCCCATAAATCATGGGCATCATCAATGGCTTGATTTAATTCCTCAAGCGCTTCCTGGTTACGGTCCTGTAGCAACAGGGAGTCTGCCTGTTCGCGGATTATGCGGGCCATGAGTAAGGGATGATTAAGCTGCAGGGCTTGTTGTCGGGCCAATTGATATAGTTTGGCCGATTCAACAAAATCAACACGAAAATCAGCGATTTTGCCTTTGAGTTCATAGTAATTAAACAGGGCCACGGAATTATTTGCGATGTTTTTGTGATCAATTTGATTGAGTAGTTGTTCAGCTTGTTTGTAGTTTTGTAGTTTTATATGGGCTTCAGCCAAAGCCATGGTGTTGTTGATGTCGCTATTTTTAATATCTTGAGCGGATCTAAGCTGTTTAATGGCGTTACTGTAATCCCCGGCCTTTAATAAAGCCGTGCCCAATAAATTGTTAAATTCAAAAGACAATTGGGGATCATTAATCGGGTTTTCGCGAACATTGCGTAAAGCCTGTTGCAACATTTGTTCGATGGTTATGGAGCGACCTTGACGAATATCGGGATCGGTTTGTTCAATGGCATTAAAAAATAAATTACGCACCTGTTCGGTTTTGGCGGTTTGGCTTTTTAGTCGATCCAACTGCCAAAAACTAAAGGCCAAGCCTGCTGACAGTAAAACAAAACCAACCACCAGCATACTGCTGGCAATAGGTTGCCGCAAAAAAAACTTACGGGTGTTATCCCATAATGAACTGTCAAAAGAGGCCAGGGGCAGTTTTTGTTGCCACAGGGATAAATCAGTCACCAAAGAATCAAAATCATGGTAGCGATCTTGTGGCAGAAACTGTATACATTTACGAATTATTTTTTTTAAATCAGAATCCAATGGAGAATTGAGTAAACAACGTTTCTGCCAGCCGGGTCTAAAATCGTTATTATCAGGACACAGACACTCTAAAAGAACAGAACAAAAACCATAAATATCGGTGGCAAAGGAAACCGGCATGTCTTGATTTTGAATTTGTTCAGGCGGTGAATAGGCCTGGGTGTAGGCTTGTGTCTCGACCGTCTGACGAGCAATGGCCGCGATTCCAAAGTCCACCACTTTAAGATGGCCAAAACCATCCACCAAAACATTATTGGGTTTTAAGTCACGGTGAATAATGTGATTTTTATGGGCATAATCCAGGGTTTTGGCGAGGGTAATAAATAAATCAATGACCGCATTCTGTGATAAGCCATTGTCCTGAACATAGTCGGTAATGGGTCTGGCTTCATGCACCAGCTCCATCACAAAATAGGGAATACCTTGTTCGCTGACCCCGCCATGGTGCAAATCAACAATGTGCGGATGGTGCAGATAAGACAGGGTTTCCAATTCATCAATAAATAAGCGCCGCAGTTTATTGGTCATTAAATGCGGTGGAATTAACTTAATGGCGACATCTTTTTGTGCTTGGCTGTCTAATTTATGGGCGCGATAAACCGCCGACATACCGCCTTCAGCAATGAGTTCAGTGATTTGATAGCTGTCAATGGTAAAAGACTCAAACATGGTATGCCTAATCTCGGTTTGTTGTCCGATATTGGCTTGCGTTCGTTGTCGGTTGCGGCTGTCCAGCAGGGTATTGATGTGCTCGATAACACGGTCAGAAGCCTTTTGTTGCCTGGCTATACTGAGGATATCTTCACGATGTAAATGAAAATAACGGTCGACAAATCGTTGTGCCTGCTCGTGTTCAAATTGTTGGTCGATCGGTTTCATTGATGCTTGTCAGTGATACTTGAATATGGCCTTAATCACCCCATTTATATAGGAGCCACAGTTATTAAAAAAATCTGATACTATAGTTTAACTGATATAACTGATGTTGTGAAAATTACTGGAGAATTTCCAATGGCGAATAAGAAAGTTGCTTTAATTGTCGGATCTTTACGAAAACAATCCTATAACCGCAAAGTGGTCCATGAACTGATCCATTTAGCGCCGGCAGGTTTAGATTTGCAGGTTGTTGAGATTGGCGCGTTACCTTTATAACGAAGATTTACAACAGCAAGCGCCTCAATATCCGCCTGGTCCATGAAACCGAACAAATTATGCAAACTTTTATCAACAGCTGTCAGGATTGGCTGAATAAACCATCCGCATAACAGGAGATAAGTATGTATTACCAAAAAACAACAAACAAAGCCTTTAAACAAGCCTCAGAAGACTTACAGGAAATCGTCGTTAAGCATAATTTCGGCGTGTTGCACGTCCATGACTTGGGCAATACTTTACGCTCAAAAGGCATCGACTTTAAAGAAGACTGCCACGTCCTGGAAGTCTGTAGCCCGGCACAAGCCGAAAAAGTCCTGTCCATCGATATGCAACTCAACATGGCCTTACCCTGTCGCATCTCGGTGTGGACCGAAGACGGTGAAACCAAAATCGGCATGATTAAGCCGGAGAAAATGTTATCCGACTTGTCCTCCGATGCGCGTTTGGTGGAAGTCGCCAAAGAAGTGGAACAAGCCACCAAAACCATGATTGACGAAGCGGCGTAAGCCGTGCCGGCGCAGGCCGGTACCCAGCGTCTTTTAAATTGGAATGCGCTCCCGTCCATCACATAAACCCTTACCGGCGCAGGCCGGTATCCAGCGTCTTATCAGTAGGGCGGGCTCCGCCCACCAAAGCTTTATGACGGCCTATATGTTACACTAATTACCTTAATCGTTGATGGCAAAACTCATCCAGCGATTCTTCAATAAATAGTGTAAACCCGGTTGTCGGATGGGCTCTGCCCATCCCAAGCCTATATAGTTGAGTAAGCAGGTAAAACAATGAACAAACAAACCTATCCGGTCACCGGTATGAGTTGCGGCGGTTGTCGCAAGCATGTCACAGAAGCCTTAACAGCAGTTAAAGGCGTCACTGATGTTGCGGTCGATTTAGACCACAAAACAGTCGACATCACCTGGCAAGACCAGGCAGATTTTGCAGCCTTAGAAACCGCGCTCAACGACGATCGTTATCAGATCTACCGACCCGGTGAAACCCCGCCCGAACCTGAAAAAACCGAACCGGCGAACGGCAACGGCATTTTTTATTGCCCAATGCACTGCGAAGGCGATAAAACCTATGATGGCCCCGGTGATTGTCCGGTTTGTGGTATGGATTTGGTGGAACAACAGGCGGTGCAATTTGGTGTCAGCGAACAATACACCTGCCCGATGCACCCGGAAATCATTCGCGACGAACCCGGTGATTGCCCGATCTGCGGCATGGATTTGGTGTTAAAAGAACCGGATCTCAGTAGTGAGGAAAAAACCTACAAACGCCTACTGACTAAACTCTGGTGGTCGATACTGTTTACTTTACCGATTTTTATCCTCGAAATGGGCGATATGATTCCCGGTAACCCCATCAGCAAAGCCTTCAGCGCCACCACCCGTAACTGGATGCAGTTTGCCCTGTCGCTGCCGGTGGTGTTTTGGAACACCTGGATGTTCTTTGAACGCGCCTATAAAAGTATCAAAACCTGGAACCTGAATATGTTCACCCTCATCGGTATCGGTGCCGGGGTGGCGTGGTTGTTCAGTTTCTTTGCCTTATTGTTTCCTGACACCTTACCGCCGGAGTTTAAAGCCGACAGTGGAGCGGTGCATGTTTATTTTGAAGCCGCCACCGTGATTCTGACTTTAGTGCTGTTGGGTCAGGTGCTGGAAGCCCGCGCCCACAGTAAAACCAGTGACGCGGTTAAAGAACTGCTAAAACTGGCGCCCAATAAAGCCACACTGGTCGATGAAAACGGTGATGAACACGAAATCAGTATCAACGACGTCAGACAAGGCGACGTCCTGCGCATTAAACCCGGCGGTAAAATTCCGGTGGACGGGATTATTAAACAAGGCGAATCATCCATCGATGAATCGGCCATTACCGGCGAACCCATTCCGGTGGATAAATCCGCCGGTGATAAAGTCACCTCCGGCACCATTAACGGCAACCAATCCTTCACCATGACCGCCGAAAAAGTCGGTGCCGATACCTTATTGGCACAGATTGTCACCATGGTCAATGAAGCCAGTCGCTCGCAAGCCCCGATGCAAAAACTGGCCGATACAATTGCCGGTTACTTTGTGCCGGTGGTGGTACTGGTTTCGATCATCACCTTTATCATCTGGGCGATATTCGGCCCGGAACCGGCCTATGTCTATGCCCTGGTGAATGCCATTGCGGTATTGATTATTGCCTGTCCCTGCGCCTTGGGTCTGGCCACACCCATGTCGATTATGGTGGGCGTCGGTAAAGGCGCGCAAAATGGCGTGCTCATTAAAAACGCCGAAGCACTGGAAAAAATGAGCCACGTGGACACCCTGATTGTCGATAAAACCGGCACCCTAACCGAAGGTAAGCCCACCGTTGAAACCATTGAGACCCCAAAAAATCAATTAAGCTCAGACCAACTCAGTGCCGAGGAAGTCACCGCCCTGGTGGCCTCACTTAATCGCAGCAGTGAACACCCCTTAGCCACGGCCACAGTCAACTATGCCCGCGAACATAACATTGAATTATCCGAAGCCCATGATTTTGATTCCGTCACCGGCCAGGGCGTGGTCGGTAACGTCAATAAACAATCCCTGGCGCTGGGTAACGATAAACTCATGCACACAGTCGAGGCCAACCTAAGCCAAGACATCATCTCCCAGGCCAAAGCCTACCAACAACAAGGTAAAACCGTGTCTTACCTCGCCGTGGACAAACAAGTCGTCGGCTTTGTGGTCATCGGCGATCGCATCAAAGACACCGCCGCCGAAGCCATCAAAGCCCTGCAAGATGACGGCGTTAATGTCATTATGCTCACCGGCGATAATAAAGACACCGCCCGCACCGTGGCCAAAGCCTTAAACCTGTCGGACTTTAAAGCCGGCATGCTACCGCAAGATAAGATGGCATTCGTCGAGCAATTGCAGAACGAAGGCCATATCGTCGCCATGGCCGGTGACGGCATTAACGACGCCCCGGCACTGGCCAAAAGTAACGTCGGCATCGCCATGGGCACCGGCACCGACGTCGCCATCGAAAGCGCCGAAATCACCCTGGTCAAAGGCGACCTCAAAGGCATCGTCAAAGCCCGCCTCCTCAGCGACGCCGTGATGCGCAACATCAAACAAAACCTATTCTTCGCACTGGTTTACAACAGCGTCGGCGTGCCGGTGGCTGCAGGTGTGCTGTTCCCGTTTTTTGGCCTATTACTGTCGCCGATGATTGCGGCTGCTGCCATGAGTTTGAGTTCGGTTTCTGTGATTGGGAATGCGTTGCGGTTGAGGTCTGTTTCTTTACAAAGTAAGTGATTCGGAAAAAATTAGGGTAGGTTGGGTTGAGCGCAGCGAAGCGAAGCCCAACATTGATAATTGATTGAGGTGTGCGGACAAGAAAGAATAAAATTATTATAGAAAATATACCTAAAAATGGTATAATGCAAAACATGAAATGGACTGTTAACTTAACGCGAAAAGCCTACAAAAAGCTCATTAAGTTACCACAAGCCATACAGGATTTGGCAGATCTTGCCATCAGTGATCTTGAAGAGCAAGGCATCAACCCGCAGGGTTGGGATACGCTGAAAACAGGCGAAGGTGAATATAGATTACGATTAAATTATCGTTATCGTATGCGCTACTGAACGTTAGAAGATCAGTCTTTGGAAATTGAAATTTTTTATGCCGGACACCGGCGGGATGCTTATAAATGAGTCAAACACTAACGATACATCATGAGCTGGCAGAAGTTGTCATCAAAGCCGGCGACGACGTTAATCAGACTCGCTTAAAAAAACTGATTCGCAACACATTGGATCAATACCAGCAAGAAGACCGCATACCGGCACAGCAAGTCCATGATGATGCCAAAGCCAGACACGGTGAAAACTACCAAACACCCGGCTACTATCTGCGCTTGTACCGCCTTAGAGCAGACATGACACAAGCTGAACTGGCCAAAAAAACCGGCATCAGACAACATCACCTCTCTGAAATGGAAAATAACAAACGGTCATTAGGCAAAGCCAACGCCAAAAAGTTAGCCGCCATACTCAATTGTGATTATCGTAATCTGATGTAAGCCATTCAGAACTGAAAGATAAAGGGTACTGGCCCCTTTATCTTTCAATTATCCAAGTTTAAAAAAGTTGATTCGATTTATGCTTCATGATTATTGCATTCAACTATTTTTTAATAACCAAAATACTCACAAAGAAAAGTGCCGCAAAAAATGTTCTTAAATCATAAGGCCAATCAAATTCAAACAAGGTGTTCGCCGACCAAATAAAACCAAACGTTGCTAAAATTAATATTAAAAGCATACCAAAGATATCTAAAAAATTTTCTAATGTCATTTAACTATCGCTCCCATAAAATTATTTTTAAAAATTATAAACTAACTATAAAGAAATTATTAGGCGATAAACAGGCGATAAACAGGGACAGGCATTTAATAAAGGCCATCAACCGATTTTTTGAGTTAAATTAATGTGCTATAAAACATCTAAATTAGGTATTTGGGGGTGATAAATTTTGGGTCAGGTTGGTAATGTCTTGAAAATGCTGTTTTAAGTGTATTTTGCCTGATTCAAGCCGAGCGGTAAGCCTTCATCGAACGTGAAGTATAGAGAGATAAATGTAAAACTTAGACTATTCCAGAGAAGGTTTAAGTCGAATTCCCACGGACCAGCTGCATTGTATTTTTTATATTCTTTTTCATTTTACCTATAGCCGGAAGCCAAATGAAATTTCATAATCTTCTAGTTTATTCAAGTCTATTGGACGTTGGCCTCTTTTACCTGATAAACCAATTGAAAATCTTTTTGATTTATCAAAGTAATAGTCAAAATCAATTGTTTGGAAAGATAAATGATTTCCCCCACTAATATTATATCGTCTAATATTTGAATAAATTATCTCAAATTGACCTTTTTTTAGTCCAGTTTGTAGTTCTGCAAAAATGAAGTGCTCATCATCGTTAACGACGATGTCCAATTCATTTGGTCTTTGTTTCAATTCGTTTACCTCTATACCAACTAGAGGTGTGTAAAAAAACTGCCATTTTGAAGTTGATATCTCAAAACAGTCGTATGAGGGAAGATCAAGCCATGTGCTTGGGCTCATTTGTATTTTAGTTTTTTGACCACAACTTCTTGACCAGGATATATTAGGCATGAAAGTAATATTTCCTACCCAATTTTCATAACCATTAGAAAAATTATCTTGATAAGCAAACCCAAATTGAATATCTGAAATCTCAGGTATATCAATATTTTTGCTTAGGGCATAATGATAAGATCTTATGTCATTAGACTTGCTTTTAGAGGTTGATTTTTCAATACTGTAACCAAAGGAATGTTTCCAACTATCAAAATTTATGACATCAAGCCTCAAAGCTAAATTTAATGATTCATCAGTTTCTTCACCTGCAGAAGATTTAAATAATAATTTTGCTGGATTTGTGAAATCCTTAGTAAATATTCCATTAAATTTATCCCCCAGACTTAAAACAATATTTCTTTTATTCGTTTCATTAATTAAAACTCCAGTATTAATATTCTGAGGCTTATATGATTCTTTTATTTTTTTCTTAAGTTTGTTATTAGCAGATATCTTTTTGAAATGTTGGTAACCCGTTTTGCTCGTGATGTAGTAATTTTCATTTTTTGTAACATCAAAATTTTCATGCCAAAGTTGTTCTGCAATTGAAACAAGGGCTCCTAAATCTTTAGAAATGTCGATTTGTGATTTATCAAATTGAACTTGATTGCTAAGCTCATCGAAAAGATTTTTATCAGTTTTCAAAGCAGCTAAAAAAACTTCTGGCCTCACATTCAAATTCGAATCAAACCCAAAGTGTTTCATGAGATCTTTATTTCTAACCCCTTTTTTATAAACAGCATAACCTGCTTCCAGGAGAGTTATTTCAAAATCATCACTTATGCTTTTATAATTAGAATAGATATCTAAAATATCATTCAACTCTTTATAGCTAAGACTGTCATTTTTATCTAAATCTGCATATTCAAATAGCAGTTCGGCTACTTTAGAAGTAAATTTACCAAAATTAATTTCTCGATTAGGCTTTTCTTCCTTGAAATAATTTTTCAAACATTCAAGAAAATCAGACTGGTTTAAGTTTTTAGGGTTTGATGGGGAAGGGCATGAATGTCTAGATTCTGCATAATTTACATTAAAGAAAATTAATGCTATTAAAATATAATGCTTCATTGATCACCTCCATTACAAAAAATATTAATTTGTTTATCCAATAGCTGATAAGGGGCTTTCTT
>QQUO01000310.1 GCA_008501575.1 Pseudomonadota bacterium | reverse complement strand
GGATGACCACCGGAATACTGACAGTTTCATTGGCATTCACATTAAATTCAGCCGTTTTATCGGCAAAGTCAATCTTCCACCTGAAATCATTAACCTCAGCTTTGAAGGTTAATTGTTGGGCTTGGCGCCCGGTATTTTTAACAGATAGTTGCGCTTCGATTAATTGGGCGTATGGACTGTATGCCTGTAGCTTTTTCGGGACATTATTGATACTTAATTGGATGTTGTTATATTGTTTTGGTGCTTCAATCGCTTGGTGATTAATCAAAACCCGGTAGTCATAATTGGCCGCCCTTTGGTCAATTTTGTAGTAACTGGCCTGGTTTGCCGGCACCACAAATGACAGTTGGTTTTTGTCAGGGTTAAACTCCGGTGTTAGTTTTTGGTCATAGTTGATATAGCCGTTTAGATCATGCTTAATATCCGCTGTATCGCTTTGAAATGTGACGGTCGTTTTTGTGGTAAATGCCGGTATTTGGTACCAGTCATCATCCCCATGGGTGGCCACTTCACCTGCCACATGAATAGACGGATTAATCACATTGGCTTGATGGGCACTGTCATTGGGCTCACAATCGTGTTGACAGTCGGCTAAATTAACCGGGTTAATTTCAAGCTGATAAATGTCATCACTGGGATTTTTACCCGCTTTCAGCTCTACCCGATAACTACCTGCCGGCAAGGTTCCTCGGAATCTGAGCTGCTCACCAAGCTGGCCATTTTTTTTGCCCACCAACATATTTTCCCAATACAAGTTGTAGTTGATGTCTGCATCCTGAGCCGGTTGAATACTCAGATTGATGCCCTGTTCATTGTTAAGATGAAAACGATAAACATCAACATCTTCGTTACTTTGTAACAGACCTCTTTTAGCTTGATTAAATTCCATGGGTTGGCTACTAGCCAAGTCATCATTGGGTTCTGTCTCAAACGATTGATCGACAGGACCGGTAGGAAATGCCCGTAAAATATAGGCACTGTTTTCACCCTTTAATTCCACATAATGCTTACCCGGTTGTAAGTTCAATTGAGCCAGACGTGCCCGTTTGGTGCCGCGGTTAAACCGAACAGACTGAACATTTTGATTTGCCGCATTGTATAAAGCCAAACCATTAATGGCCTCACCAATGGCCTGGATGGTCCATACCTGGTCTTCTTGATTCACTTCAAACACAAAATAATCCGTTTCTTTTTCATTAAAGCGTCCCTTAACAATACGCTTTTGTCCCATGAACTGAGACTCACTGAAATCATCATTGGGCTCTGCTTCCATCATATTGGCTTGGGGGCCTGTATTAATCAACGCTAAAACGTATTGATTGTCTAACTCACCATCAGTCACTGCGACCATATATTCTCCGGCACTGAGACTGAGTTGTGACAGCACAATATCTTGATGACTCGTTTTACACTGCAGTTTATGCCTATTACTTGTGTACAAACAAAGCTGGATTTTAGATTGTTTCAGGTTGCTTAGTTTTAATTCATAATGACTGCTGATTTGCGCCTCATCTATTTCAAACTTGAAATAATCCTTGTCTTTGTCTTTACCTATGGTGGCCTGTACACTTTGCTCAATACTGAAGTGGTTGGCGGTGCTAAAATCATCATTGGGTTCAGCTTCATGGCCAGCTATATACTCACCTTCTGAAAAAATTTCGAGGCGGCTTAGGGCATTAGTTTGACTGGATAAACCGATTAAATAGTCTCCGACCGGCAACTTCAAGTTTGCCAAATTGAACCGACCCAGGGCATTTGATTGGGTGGTGGCTATTTTTTGACCTTGTGCATTGAATAAATTTAACTGTAATTTTTCCCCAATATTAACAGCGCCATCTATCTTCCAGACCTGTTCGGTTTCTGTTGCATCGATGTTAAATGTTATCCATTGTTTTTGCTGCTCAAAAAACAGCCCTCTTTGTTGACCTTTTTTTAATGACACAGGATTATCTTGACTGTTATTTTTGGCAGTTAAGATGTGTTGCTTTTTGCCTTGGCTAATATCAATTTGATAACTGTTTTGTGGTTTAATTTTAATGGCATCTATGGCTTCATTTTCAGCCACAAAATCAGCCCCTAAATCTGACAACATGGTATCGTCCAGCAGTGTTGATTTTGTTGTATTTTGACCACCGGCATAGGAAAGACCAAAATAATACCTGCCCGGAGAAAAAATTAAGCCCGATTGAGCCATCACTTCACCGTTGAGGTTTTTAATCGAAAATAACTCATCAACTTTTGTAACACCACTGCCATCTTCGGTGAATGTCAATTGCATCACATCCATTTTAGTCAGCTTATCAGCAATACCTTTAAACTTTATATCCCAAAAATATCCAGCATCAACATCAGTCACTTCCCACACAAACATATCCTGATCGCTGTTTTGCATCTCGCCAAGTATGATGACCGGGGCATTAATTTGATTCACTGTATAAGGGTCATTATTAGGTTCTTGTTCAAACAGGGTGGTTTGAGCGAAAGACAAACCAGCTAATAATGTCAGGATAACGATTAATATTTTATTCATCATGTTGTTCTGTTCTGCGCCAAATCGATTTTTATAAATCATCTTTTTTAAAAGGAAGGTATAGGCCCTACTGCTCTACAAATATTACCCTGGGTGTTGGGTGCCAATCCGGTTCCTGTCACCGCCTCGCTGGTAAAGTCAGCAATATCAAAGACAGCAGCACCGGCAGTTCCAACAGTACCACTCAAAACAGATCCAAAAGCCAGGCCGCCGACATTGTTAAAATGTGCTTCAGCCAAACAACACATTTTTTCATAATTGTTGAGACTGTTATCATCTGTACATTTTTTCAAACCACCCACAGCCCGCACCAAGGACAAAGCAGTTTGGACGTTTTCAATTAAATACTCAGTTATCTCCGAGCCACCACCATTACCAATCATGCCCAGAGTTTCTCCGCTTTCCGGATTAATTCGCCACCAACCGGTCATATCTAAGCCCTTGGGTCGTTGTACCGGAATTGCCACCGCATAGCCTTGCTTAATGTCAGCTGTCATTCGATTAAGCAGTGGCCCATTTTTTTGTAAATCCCGACTCAATTGTTCCTGGTCAGGCTCGTTAGGTTGGTATATTTTAAAATCAATATTTTGTTGTTTACTCAATTGAGTGACTTTTAAGGTATCTACACTGTTGCCCGACACGCCAATAATTTTGCTGGGAATCCACTCACAAGCCGTCTCCCATACACCTTGTACAAATGCGCTTTGTGGGTCGTTAAAAAACTGCTGACCTTGTTTTTGTATAAACTGTTGCTTGTTGGCAATGATATCTACGGCCAGAAAGGCTGTTTCAGGATCAACATAACCTCGTTTAAATCCCAATAAATTGGCCTGTGAACGAAACTGAATGGTTTTTTTATTGTTGTCTGGATTTTGCTGCATCCAGTAATACTGACTCAACAGTTCAAATTCATTGCGATTAATTTCTTGAGGAAAACTCACTTTTTTCTCTGGATTAAATACTTTTTCTGCCGAGGCATTTAACAGCGGTAAACCAGACTCGACCAAATCAAGATAAACTTTTGCCAGGTAGGCATTGGGAATTTCCCCGGTGTTTACCAATAAAGAATATTCAGTCATGAGTTGCATTTTTATCGATGTATCATCAATTTTTTTCGTTACCGGTGCCTGGTAAATAAAGCGCTCCTGCACATATTCAGAGCCATCGGGTTGTATAAAAGTAAAGACCAACCAATGACGGGTCAATTGCATGGCTTCCTTCTCTGCACCATCTTCAGAATTCATGTCGTTTAATTTATTTAAAGCCGACAATG
>QQUO01000136.1 GCA_008501575.1 Pseudomonadota bacterium | reverse complement strand
CGGCCTGTTTGACCGGTGTTTTTTGTTGCTGTTGGCCGCGGCCGCGGGCTTTATCCGGCTGCGTAAATACCGCGGCGATGTCATGACCGGCGGCATGTAACTGGTGCAGGGGCGGCACTGAAAAATCAGGGGTTCCGCAAAAGAGTATGCGCATGCTTATTTCCTGTGGTTAATCATCTAAAGGCAATGAAATTTGTGAGGGCTTAATACTGCCTTGGCCATGAAAAATGCGTTTATATTCAGCCCGTGAAACAGACACATATCGTTCATTGCCGCCGATCTGAATTTGGGCACCGCCGGTGATGGCCCGGCCTTGCTCATCAATACGAATTACCATGGTGGCTTTTTTACCGGTGTGACAGATGGTTTTTAATTCACACAGTTCATCGGCCCAGGCCAGTAAATATTGACTGCCTTCGAATAATTCGCCTTGAAAATCCGTGCGTAAACCGTAAGCCAATACCGGAATGTTGAGTTTGTCGACAATGTCTGTTAATTGGTATACTTGTGCTTTGGTTAAAAACTGCGCTTCATCCACCAGTACACAATTAACGTTGTTATGTTGTTTGACCAATTCATACAGGTCTTTATCCACATTAAATAATATGGATGGTGATTTGATGCCAATTCGAGATTTAACCACGCCCTGGCCATATCGGTCATCGATGGAAGATGATAAAATCAGGGTTTGCATACCACGTTCTCGATAATTATGACTGGACTGCAGCAGATGCGTGGTTTTACCGGCATTCATGGCGGAATAATAAAAATAGAGTTTGGCCATTACAATTGCATGAAAATCGGCTATTTTAGCAAATATCCCTGGTTTACATGAACCTTAATGATGAAGCTGTGTCTCATCAAAGCCATTTCTATTAAAGCCATGCTTTATTTTGGTTGTTTGACTTTATGACTTCACAATTCCTACAAATCATGGTCACTATTGATGATCGCATGCAGGCTGAAAAATTGCTAAAAATCTTATTGCAGGATTGTTTGATTGCGTGTGGTCAGTGTCTGCCTCAAATGACCAGTTATTATCGCTGGCAAGATGAAATACGGGCTGATAATGAATATTTGTTATTGCTGAAAACCCAAAAGCATCACTATCAAGCGGTTGAACGCCAGATCAAAAAGCACCACCCATACGATGAGCCGGAAATTATTGCCGTGGATATCGTTGCCGGTAGTGAAGACTATTTAACTTGGATAAAAAATGAAACATCTCGTAACTAAAACCCTGCTGACCACTTTGTTTTTATGGATTGGCTTTTCGTCACAAGCGGCCATCAATCCCGATGATGTATTGCATCCCGATGAAGCCATGGTGCCATCGGTTCAAGTGAATGGTCAGGTACTGGAGGTCACCATTGAGGTGGCCGATGATGTCTATCTGTACCGCCATGCCCTTGATTTTATCGGCCAGGACATCAGCCTTGATGGGGTGGCTGCGGCCATTCCGGCCGGGGATAAAAAAGATGACCCTTACTTTGGCGAAGTGCAGATTTATCGCAATCAATTGCTGGTGTCTTTGCCATTTTCACACGTGGGACAAAACCCCAGTTTGACTGTTAAATATCAAGGTTGTGTGGATGCCGGTATTTGTTACCCGCCCCAGAAAAAAACCTTTGATTTAAGTGCCCAGCTCAGTGCATTTGTGACGCCACCACCGGTCAATCAAGGTGGTGATTTATTGACATTGGGTCAAAATAACCAGGGTTTTTTCCCGGGTGGCCAATCATTTATGACGATGGAACAGGCCTTTAAATTCGAGGCCATTGCCGGTGATGCCAACACCCTGTTAGCTCGATTTACCATGGCACCCAATATGTATTTGTATTTGGATCAACTGCAGTTTACCAGCGAAACCGATGGTGTTCAGGTGGGTCAACCCAAGTACAGCGAAACGGTGGAAAAAGATGATCCGGAATTTGGATTGGTGCAGGTGTTTTATGACCTCGCTGAAATCCAATTGCCGCTTATCCACAGCCAGGAAAATGTTCGTAGCATCACCTTGCGCGCCGATTATCAAGGTTGTGAAGATGGCAAGATATGCTATCCACCCACGGAAGAAATAATAACCGTGGCTTTACCCGCCGGTGCCGTTATCAGCGAACCCTCGACAACAACCGTAACCGCTGATGTGAATGTGGCTTCATCCGGAGGTTTGTCTGAGCAACAAAAACTGACCCAGGATATTGGTGCCGATGCCAAATGGTGGACCGTGCTGAAATTCTTTGGGTTTGGATTATTGTTGGCCTTAACCCCATGTGTATTCCCCATGATTCCCATATTGTCGTCATTAATTGTCGGGCAAAATATTCGCAGCGTCTCCAAAGCCTTTTTACTGTCATTGGTGTATGTCTTGGCCATGGCCCTGACCTATACAGTGGTGGGTGTGGTGGCCGGCGTCCTGGGAGCCAATTTACAGGCCATTTTTCAAAAGCCCTGGATTTTAATTTCATTTTCTGCGGTATTTGTGTTGCTGGCACTGTCGATGTTTGGTTTTTATGACTTACAACTGCCGTCTCAATGGCAAAATAAATTATCGACCATTTCCAATAAGCAAAAAAGTGGCTCTCTTGTCGGGGTGGCAGTGATGGGTTTATTGTCAGCGCTGATTGTGGGGCCGTGTGTGGCGCCGCCTTTAGCGGCCGCTGTTATCTATATTTCCACTGAACAAAATGGTGCCGTTATGGGGGGCTTGGCTTTATTTGCCATGTCCATGGGCATGGGTATGCCGTTATTACTGATTGGTGCCACTGCCGGTAAATGGATGCCGCAAGCCGGGGGCTGGATGAATGTGGTTAAATCATTCTTTGGTATTGCTTTGCTGGGCATGGCGATCTGGTTTATGGCCCGTATATTGCCAGAATCGGTGGTGTTATTGCTGTGGGGCTTGTTGCTGGTGGCCAGCGCCATTATGTGGCACCAGAATGCCAAAGACAACGGTGTCAGCGGCTGGTTGATGGCTCTTTTTGATGCCCTGAAAGTGATTTTATTGGTGATTGGTGTGGCGCAGATTATCGGTGCTATGGCGGGTCAAAAAGATCCGTTACAGCCTTTGGCCGGAATATTTTCCGGTGGTGGTTCGGCCACGTCACAAGATCAGATGGTTAAATTTGAGACAATCAAATCCCTGGATGAACTACAAAATCGGTTGGCAAACACAGACAAGCCGGTCTATTTTGATTTTTATGCCGATTGGTGTATTGAGTGTAAACGCATGGAGCGCACCACTTTTAAAGACCCCCAAATAGTGGCCTTGTCGCAACAATTTGTGTTATTAAAAGCCGATGTCACAGCCAATGATGACAGCGATCAGGTATTGATGAAACATTTTGGCGTTTTTGGTCCGCCGGCGAGTTTGTTTTTTGATGCCAATGGTGCGCCGTTAACGCAATATAATTTCTTCGGTTACAAAGATGCGGCGGCCTTAAAACAAACGTTTGAAAAAATACTAAATTAAGCCGTTTTCTGGACATTCAAAGCCGATTAATGCAAAATCGCAGAACTTAGTGGCTAATTCATAAGAGAACGTATGCGCGAAATTGCCGTCATCCATGGCCCCAATTTAAACTTGTTAGGTCACCGTGAGCCGCAGGTTTATGGTCAGCAAAGTTTACAGGTTATTAATGAGTCGATTTCTTCCTTGGCCGATTCATTGTCACTTAAAGTGCGTTTTTTTCAATCCAATGCTGAGCATGAATTGGTTGAATTTATTCACCAATGTGCCGAATCTGTGGATGCGGTGATTATCAATCCGGCAGCGTTTACCCACACCAGTGTTGCCATTCGTGATGCTTTT
>QQUO01000048.1 GCA_008501575.1 Pseudomonadota bacterium | reverse complement strand
CATTAAGCCCTGGCTATAGGCCCGCGGGTTTTCCGTGGTTTGCTGTTGCTCAGCCAGTTGCCACAGTTTTTTTAATGTTGGCCCGCTGTTGGGCTCACCGGCCACTTTAAAATAACGCGCCATAACCCGTTTTACATTACCGTCGAGGATTGCTTTCGGCTGATCATATGCCAGGGACATAATGGCTGCGGCGGTGGTGCGACCAATCCCGGGCAAGGCCATTAAATCAGACATATTATCGGGTAATTGGCCGTTGTGTTTTTTGACACAAAGGCGTGCCGCTTTATGTAAATTCCGGGCACGACTGTAGTAACCCAAACCCGACCACAGTGCCATGACCGCTTGTTCATCAGCATTCGCCAACGCCGGCAAAGTGGGGAAAGTCTTAATAAAATGGTTAAAGTAATCAATCACTTTAACCACCTGGGTTTGTTGCAGCATGATTTCTGATAGCCACACATGATAGGGGTTATCACCCTGCCACGGTAAATTGTGGCGGCCATTTTTTAATTGCCAGGCAATAATCCGGGCACTGAAACTGCCATCAGTTACGCTTGCCATCAATCTATAATGGCGCTCACAAAATCCTCGGCACGATAAGGTTTTAAATCGCTGCTGCGCTCTCCCACGCCGATATAGCGCACCGGAATACCGAATTCATTGGCCAAATTAAACAGCACCCCGCCTTTGGGCGTGCCATCGAGTTTGGTTATGACCAGACCGGTCAGTTTATTGGCCTCGTTAAAGGCGCGCACCTGCGAGATGGCATTCTGACCGGTACCACCATCAATAACAATGAGGGTTTCATGGGGTGCTGATTCATCATTTTTCTTAATGACGCGGGTAATCTTGGCCAATTCCTGCATCAAATTTGATTGGGTGTGTAAACGGCCGGCGGTGTCTGCAATCAAGACGTCCATACTGCGGGCTTTGGCCGAAGTCATGGCATCGAATATCACCGAAGCCGCATCAGCCCCGGTTTTCTGTGCCATCACGGCAATTCCTTCGCGCTCGCCCCAGGTTTTTAATTGCTCAACCGCGGCCGCACGGAAGGTGTCACCGGCAGCCAGCATAACCTGATGGCCATCGGCCTTATAGCGGCGCGCCAGTTTAGCGATGGTGGTGGTTTTGCCGACTCCATTCACGCCCACCACTAAGATGACATAGGGTTTTTTACTGGTATCAATCAGCAACGGTGCTTCTACTTTTCGGGCCAATTCAGTCAACTGCTCACGCAATGCATCCAACACCGCATCAGAGTCTGATAAATTTCGGCGTTTGAGTGATTTTCGCACTTGCTCCATTATTTCCATGGTGGCGGTGGCACCGACATCGGCCATGAGTAAGGTGGTTTCTAATTCTTCAAACAGCTCCTCATCAATTTTCTTTTTAAAGGAAAACAGTTGTTTCATTTTTTTACCGAAGTTGGCCTGGGTTTTTTCCAAACGCTGATCCAAAATCTGTTCATGAGCGGCCGCTGTAGGTGCTTGTTGTTCTGTCTGCAATAAGTCCGATGACTCTGATTCAGCGGATTCGGATTCGATGGATTCGGATTTTGCGTCCTCAGATTCGGCGTCTTCAGGTGTTTGCACCGGTGATTCCGGCGGTGGTTTGATAACAGTATCAGTCATCAAATCATCATCCAGCTGCTGATTTAATATTTCGCTGTAAACCTGCGATTGTTCAGAAGTCTGTTGTTGATCTTGGGACTTCTTTTTTTTCTTTCGTTTAAAAAATTTCATGATTACCGATTGCCCAGCTAATTCCGTTAAAATATGGCGTTTAGTTTATCAGATTCAAGTCAGCCAAAACATGCTTTGTCGAGCAATTAGCCATGCATAAGAAGACCCAGGGACAAATCCGTATTATCGGCGGCAGCCATCGCAGTCGTTTGATTCGCGTTGAAAACCAAGATGATCTGCGCCCGACTGGAAGTCGAATTCGCGAGACTTTATTCAATTGGTTAGGACCCAATTTAAGTGGTTGGCAAGTGTTGGATTTGTTTGCCGGCAGTGGTATTTTGGGTTTCGAAGCCTTATCGCGTGGTGCTCAAGCGGTGACTTTTGTTGATAGCAGTCGCCGTGCAGTTAAACAGCTTCATAAAAACACCCACCATTTAGGATTTGACCAGGTCACCATTGTTCACAGTGAGGCTTTGGCATTTTTACAAAGCAATCAGCAATGTTACGATTTAATCTTTCTGGATCCGCCCTTCGGTAACGATGCAATCACATCATTCAATGTTATAATGCCACAGCTGGCGAAACCGGGCGGGTTTGTTTATCGAGAATTTGCCAAGCAACAGCAGCCACCACCTTTAAACACTGATTTTTTTACATGTTCAAAACAAAAAACCAGCGGTCAAGTCAACTACGAGCTTTGGAAACGATATGAAAGATAAAATTGCCGTTTATCCCGGCACCTTTGATCCCATTACCAATGGTCATTATGACCTGATTAAACGTGGCGCATCTTTATTTGATGAGTTAATTGTCGGTATTGCTGATTCGCAACGAAAAGGGCCACTTTTTACACTGGATGAACGGATTGATTTATCGGCCCGGATTTTAAAAGATTTTAGCAATGTCCGGGTGGTGGGTTTTGATATATTGTTGGCTGATTTTGCCACCCAGATGCGCGCCAAAGTTATTTTACGTGGCTTACGGGCGGTGTCGGATTTTGAATATGAATTCCAGCTCGCCAGTATGAATCGGCATTTGATCCCCAACATCGAAACCATGTTTTTAACCCCGGCAGAACAATTTAGTTTTATCTCCTCGTCTTTAATTAAAGAAATCGCCATGTTAAACGGTGATGTGTCTGAATTTGCCCACCCGATTGTGCAACAGGCCCTAAAAGATAAATTTGCCCAGCGAGATTAGACATGGCATTAATTATTACCGACGAATGCATTAATTGCGATGTCTGTGAACCGGTTTGCCCCAATGAAGCGATTTATATGGGCCCGGAAATTTATGAAATTGATCCTGATAAATGCACCGAATGCGTGGGTCATTTTGATGAGCCGCAATGTGCCGAAATATGCCCGGTGGAATGTATCCCGCAAGACCCACATCACAAAGAAACCGAAGAACAACTTTTACAAAAATACCACAAATTGACCGAATCACTATGAAAATAACCTTATTCACACTGCTGCTGTTAAGCAGCACCCTCGGGCTCGCCGAAAAACCGCAGCAAGCCGGCATTGCCAGTGCCCATCCTTTGGCCACCGCTGCCGGACATGAAATGTTGGCCAAAGGCGGTAATGCTTTTGATGCCGCGGTTGCCGTGAGTGCCACTTTAGCGGTGGTGGAACAACAATCTTCAGGTATTGGCGGTGGCGGATTCTGGTTACTGCACCGTGCTCAAGATGGTAAAAATGTCATGATTGACGGCCGTGAAACCGCACCGGCGGCAGCCCATAAGGACATGTATTTAGACAACCATGGCAATGTAATTCGTGACCTGATGCTCAATGGCCCATTGGCAGCGGCCATCCCCGGAGAAATTGCCGGATTTGCCCACATTGCCGAACATTACGGAAAACTACCACTTAAACAAAGCTTACAACCGGCCATTCGCGCCGCTGAGAACGGTTTTGAGGTTTATCCACGCTTAGTCAAACACATTAAGAGAAAACAAAAGATACTTGAACGTTACCCAAGCTCAAAAGCCATTTATCTCAATCAGGGACAGGCATTAAAGGTGGGTGATTTATTGGTAAAAAAAGATTTGGCTGAAACTTTCAAGCGGGTTGCAGAGACCGGCTGCGATGGTTTTTACAGCGGTGAAACCGCCAAAAAAC
>QQUO01000040.1 GCA_008501575.1 Pseudomonadota bacterium | reverse complement strand
GCCACCCGGTCATTCTTAAGTAAATACGCAGGTTTGTTATTAAAAGGCCAGGATCGCGTGCTGGGCTATCATATGGACAGCCAGTTCTACGGCACCGATGATTTTGTAGAGATGGTTAAAAACGGTCTGGCTGAGCTGACGCTGGCTGATGTGAATAGCATCATCAAAAACCACCTGCAAACCGACAACATCCAGTTTGTCTTTATCACCAGCGATGCCAAAGACCTCAAAAAACGTCTGGTCAGCGAACAGTCTTCACCGATGGAATACAACTCGGAAAAACCCAACGACTTACTGGAAGAAGACAGCGTGATTCAGGATTATCCGTTAGAACTGGATCAGGTCGAAGTGATTAACATCGATCAGGTTTTTGACTAACCAATAACATAAGCAATTTAAAGCCGAATCACTAACGTGGTTCGGCTTTTTTATTGTTAGTCTTTTAATCATGCTGATTTTAAGAAATTATTTTGTGTCATACACAGATAATAGCATTAAAATAATTAGATTATGATAAACAAGATTTTAGATGCGTCTCTTTGTAGTTTCTTTGCAACCATTATTATAGGTATGATGGTTAACAGGTTATTACCTTCATGGGAGGCTTTATCTGCAGACGTTGGTGACTCCGGTGTTTGGCTTGTGTCATTATTTGTTCATTTTATTTATGGTCTTGCAATTGGTATTGGGAGCATTTTGAGCCAGATTTTATATAAAAAGGGGCCTGGCAGTTATTACTTTTGGATCATAACCACTGGTGTTATTGTGGTTTTATTGCACCTAAATCTATTCATGCCACGTTATGAAATTCGTTTTAGTTTATTTTTTCTGCTGCTTTTGGTCATCAGCAGTCTAATTTTTTTGTCATCATCAATGGCTTGGAACAGATTACGTAGGCATAGAAGCTTTAAATAGAAGTAAGCTGAAATCATCTTGGTTCAATCATTTACTAATATCTATTGAGCAATGTGCCTTTTTTATTTCTGTTGTAAATGCCTTATAATAGCTCGATTATCAATTCAGGCGTTAAATCCTGTGGGCTTTATAGGCTTTCATGACCGATTCTAATCTTCATATCATAATTCTGGCGGCCGGTGCCGGTACCCGGATGCATTCGGACAAACTTAAGGTGTTGCATGAATTGGCCGGGCAGCCGATGATTGTGCATGTCCTGAAAACCGCGCAAGCGTTAAACCCGGCACAAATAACTGTGGTCTGTGGTCATCAAAAGGACAGCCTGAAACAAGCACTGGCGAATGAGTCGCTTAATTGGGCTGAACAAAGCGAACAATTGGGCACCGGTCATGCGGTTAAGCAGGCTATGCCGTTTGTTAAAGCCACTGAATCTGTTTTGGTTCTCTATGGCGATGCGCCGCTGGTGGAAGCCGAAGATTTAAATCACATGCAGGAAGATGCCTGTGTCTTAACTGCGCAATTGGATAATCCCGCCGGCTATGGTCGGATTATCAATCAGGATGGTTTGATTGCGGCGATTGTGGAACAAAAGGATGCCAGTCAAGCGCAGCTAAAAATTCGAGAAGTGAATTCAGGTATTATCAAAGCGCCGGCGGCTGATTTAAATCGTTGGTTACAACAACTCAATAATGGCAACAGTCAGAATGAGTATTACCTGACCGATGTGATTGCCATGGCGGCTGATGAGGGCCGTCCATTTCGGGCAGTGCAAGCCGAACAAGCCGACATTGTGAAAGGTGCCAATGACATGCAGCAACTGGCCGAACTGGAAGCGATTTTCCAGCGACGCCTGGTACAGAAATTACTGCAGCAAGGGGTGCGGATGCCGCGACCGGAGACTGTTGATATTCGTGGTCAATTACAGTGCGGTCGTGATGTGGTGGTCGATAAAAACACCTTATTTGTGGGCGAGAATCGTTTGGCTGAGGGTGTTCAAATCGGTGCCTTTTCGGTGCTTGAGGATTGTGATTTGGCCGCCGGTACCGTGGTGGAACCCCATTCCATGTTAGCCGGCGTGAAAACCACCGGTGTCTGTACCATTGGCCCGTTTGCCCGTTTGCGACCCGGAACAGAACTGGCGCAAGGCGCTAAGGTCGGCAACTTTGTGGAAATGAAAAAAACCAAGGTCGGTGAAAATTCAAAAGCCAGTCATTTAAGTTATTTGGGCGATGCCGTTATTGGTCACAATGTCAATATTGGTGCCGGTACCATCACCTGTAATTATGATGGTGTTAATAAATTCACCACGGTCATTAAAGACGGGGCCTTTATTGGTTCAGACAGTCAACTGGTGGCGCCGGTCACCATTGGTACCGGTGCCACCATCGGTGCCGGTTCGACCATCACCAGAGATACCCCGGATGGTCAATTAACCCTCTCCAGAAGCCGTCAAAGATCTGTGGCTGACTGGCAAAAACCGAGTAAGAAATAATATGTGTGGAATTGTTGCAGTGAGTGCCAAAAGGCCGATTGTTGATGTTATTATGAATGGCCTGAAAACCCTGGAATACCGGGGTTATGATTCTGCCGGCATCGCAGTCATTACCGATTCGGGCATCGCCATTCGCAAACAAGCCGGTAAACTCAAGCATTTAGAAGCCGATCTGGAAGCCAATCCGGTTAATGGTGAGGTTGGTATTGGTCACACCCGATGGGCCACCCATGGTGAGCCCACGTCAGCCAACGCCCACCCCCATGACTCAGACAATGCCATTGCCGTGGTGCATAACGGTATTATTGAAAATTATCGCCCGTTACGGGAAAAATTAACCGCGGCCGGCTATCAGTTTAAGTCTGAAACAGACACCGAAACACTGGTGCATCTGATTCATTATTACCAGGCGCAAGACATGAGTTTTTCTGCCGCCAGTCATAAAGCCTTGCGCGAATTAGAAGGCGCCTACGCGGTGGCCATTGTATGTATGTCGGATCCCGGCCGTGTGATTGCCGCCCGCAAAGGCAGTCCGCTGGTGGTGGGTGTTGGTGAGCAGGCCAATTATGTGGCCAGTGACGTCCAGGCTTTGGTCAGTCAAACAGACCAGTTTTATTATCTGGAAGAAGGCGATGTGGTGGAAATTACCGCCGAAAGCTGTGACATCTATGATGAATCTGGGCAGGCGGTAGAACGTGAATTAAAAACCGTGACCTTGTCTTCAGAAGCCTTAACCAAAGACGGCTACGCCCACTACATGCTAAAAGAAATACATGAACAACCCATCGCGGTGGCCAACACCATTGCCGATCGCTTGTTTAATGACGCCATTGCGGATGGCTTTGTTTCTCAACAAGGCGAGGCGATACTGGCGAAAACCCAACAGATTCATATTGTTGCCTGCGGTACCTCGTATCATGCCGGTATGGTGGCGCGTTATTGGCTGGAAGCCATTACTCAAATCCCAACACACGTCGAGATTGCCAGCGAGTACCGTTATCGCAAACCGGTGATTCCGGCGAACACCTTGTTTTTGACCATTTCGCAATCCGGTGAGACCGCGGATTCTTTGGCGGCGTTGCGGTTTGCTAAAAAAGCCGGTTATCTGGCCACCTTTGCGGTGTGCAATGTCGCCAATTCGACCCTGGACCGGGAAAGTGATGAATGTATTTTAACCCATGCCGGTCCGGAAATTGGGGTGGCCTCAACCAAAGCCCTGACCACACAATTGGCCGTGATGGCTTTGTTAACCTTAAAATTGGCAGAACTTCGCGATGTGGATATCAAAGTGCGCAAGAACTTAGCCAAGCAATTACGCACCCTGCCGGGCATTATTAACCAGTCTTTATTGCTCAATGATCAGATTAAGGTGTTTGCTGAACAAATTGTGCAACGCGATCATGCCCTGTTTTTAGGCCGCGGCGTGCATTATCCAATCGCTTTAGAGGGGGCTTTAAAGCTCAAAGAAATTTCTTATATCCATGCCGAAGGTTACCCCGCCGGAGAATTAAAGCACGGTCCATTGGCGCTGGTGGATGATAAAATGCCGGTGATCGCAGTGTGCCCCAACGACGAACTGTTAGAAAAGCTGGAATCCAACATTGAAGAAGTCCGCGCCCGCGGTGGTGAACTGTATGTCTTTGTCGATCACAAAAGCCAACACGGTTTAAAAGACCGGGTTCAATACCTGATTGAACTGGAAGCCAGCGGTTCTTTCACCTCACCGATTGTCTTTAATGTACCCTTACAATTACTCAGTTATCATGTCGCCGTACTGCGTGGCACCGATGTCGATCAACCGCGCAATTTAGCCAAATCTGTAACTGTTGAGTAATAATTCTAATGCCGCTCCGAAACTTGACTGTTTGAAACTCACATAGCTTCAAATGTTTGATTTTCAGAGACAATTATGCTGGATTGGAAATTTTGACTCGGTCCAAGTTTAAAGCATTATAGTCACCGAAAGCCTTGCCGGCGCAGGCCGGCATCAGCGTCTTTCGGTATGATGTTGCTTATAATCCATGCTTTATACCTAAGATTGTTGCTTTAAATTTTACTAATGAGGATGGTGGAACAAGATTAAAGTGGAGAGCCAAAATAAATTTTTATGATGATGTTTAGCAGCTTCAGTTGTTGTAATCTATTTTCGCTGAGAAACCACCACAATCCAGCAAAGCACCAGGGACGCCATATTTATAGTCACCGGATTGAATGCGCCAACTAATATTTCAGGTTTCACAACAGCCACATCGATTAATAACACCAGTAATAAAATGGCAGCCATATAAACAGGTATTAAAGAACGACGCATAAATATAAGTAAACCGGCCAGGATAATTTCTAAAACACCACCGACTCTGGATATCACGATGGCATCAATCGGCAAGCCATGAAGCTGTACCAACATCAATTCCACTTCGCTTGGGAAGAGTAACTTAGGGACCAAGCCGTGATAAAAAAACACAAAAGCCAAAGCACTGCGCGCCACTAAATTGACCTTCATTAATTGAGTTGTGTAAAGCTCTTTCGACACCTTAAAGAAACCGACTGTTGTGATCAGCCGTTGGCAACAAACATTCGCTGTACTTGCCAAATAAGCGATAGCGATTCAAGGCAATTCGGTCGTAAAACCAATCACGAATAAAGCGCGGAACGATATAACACACCTGCAGCAATTTAATTGGGAAAGGCAGTTTTTGTATGACTTTTAAAAAAGCGGTACTTTTTTCATAAGCCTGATGGTTTTCAATATATAACATGGTATCAAAATGATCTGCCGGCAAACCAAAATGCTGAAGAATCGCCTGGCCTTGCACTGACTGAACCGTGGCTAACTTAAAAATATGCTTGCGGTCATGTTTGATAATAAATCGACTCCAACCATGACACAGTTTACACACCCCATCAAACATTATGACATGGTCGTTTTCACTGATATAAGGCACAGTTTTTGTCGGTTTCATTTTGATTTAACTTGACTGATAAAATATTACAAAGCCCTCTGTTATTACATCACATCCCTAAACCCTCAGCAAGTGTTGGCTTAGTTGATCAACTGTGTTGACTTATTCATTGAAGGTATCATTCAAGGCAAAGTTTCTTAAATGCTAGTAGGATCAAGTCAGATTGATGAAGCTAAAAAAACATAATGATTACCAGTCACCAGAAATGGATTAAGTTTTATGCTACAGTCAAATGATTAAAAGCAAGTACGTTAAAATGAAATGAGAACATTTATATCTGGGTTTCTTGTTTTTGTAGTCGTATTGGCTTTTGTTATCGGCTTTTCCCAAAAACAAAAAACTAAGAATAAAAGCTTCCCGTCGGTATTAGACGTTGAACAAGAAACAAGAGAATCAACCAGCCACAGACCCTGGTTGGAGATTCTTGCTGATTTAATTAATCCTAATACCCCCAATCCCGATGATAAAACAATTATAAAAAATACCCCAGATTCAGATAAAAGTCGATGTTCAGATCCACCTTTGTACACTGAAAAAATCTTAACAAAATTTGCGGGTTATATTCTTGAGTATCCATGTACTGTTCGTAGCCATGGAAGCATTAGTACCTATTTTGACGAGGAAGATAATTCGGAATCGATTTATAAACTTTATCTTTATTTAACTTTTAATGAAGATGAGTCAATCTGGAAGTTGGAACACAATAAACTTGAAAGTGAAAAGCCATCCTTCAGAATTATATTAGAAAGCAATGGAAAAAAAATTATAACTCCACCAAGGGTTAAACAAATGGATCAAATGGACAAAGCTTATGATGGCAAAATCAATGGTTTGATCTTTTACAGAAATCAAAACACTATAGTGGGTTATCTTATTGACGAAAAAGACGCATCAGGAAACCCACCAGCGATTTCGTGTTCAGCAGGTGATGATGTTGCAGTTGAAGAGGTGTTTTCATTACTTGAAAACCCGGATTATGCTGGAAGAAGGTGCTCAGCTGGATGGGCATTAACACCTGACATATATCTTTACATGTCGGCATCTACAATAAAAGGTAAATATGCTTATCACTTTAGAGATGTATATCGGATCATTAATTCTGGTATTCAAGATTCCATTCTTTCATCACCCCCATCTAAAGACTAAATTCATAGGAGTTACCAATGGCAAATTATACACTTACAATAGATGAACAAATATCATTAACAAACGCTTTTAATATGGGCCCTCAGAATCAAGGTGATCCCGGAACCCATATTCAGTTTTATATTGAACTGGCGAATATACTGTCAACTGATAATGGTTCTGGTGCACCGGGTGATGATCCACAAATTAAACCTATTTTAATATGGGCGCAAGGTGCCACTAAAACCAATTCAAAACAAGGTGCTTTTTCAACGCTTATACGAGAATATACCCATGAACAAGGTGTTATGCATTACAAAGAAAGGTTTACGGATTTTGATATTCCAGGTCAAGTTTCTGAAATGCAAGAGGCCTCTAACGAAATTGCTAGAAGAGCTTTTACTCAAATGAAAGATGATCTTAATTGGCGTGTTCAATCGATTGAAGAAATTGCAAATCAGGATGCTGTGGGTGTTGGTGACGTTTTATTTGACTTTATCCTTAATGACACTATTAACAGTGGTCTAAATAACAACGGTGGCAATAACGCAGCCTGGTCAGGTGTACCGTTCTTTTCATCATTTGATGACCGAAATGGAGTGTATCCTGCAGATGAAACTTGGCGTTTAATTGGTGCTGATCAGAATGCGGTTCTGGATAATTTAGATGACTTGCGTAATGTTCTTTATTCTCATCACGCCTTTAATTATGGCGTGGTGAAGTCAATCGAAACCGGTGGAAGGATGTTAATAGATGAAGAGTCATGGGGTGAACTTAAGGTTGATGTCCGAACTTACTTAGAGGTTGCCATGTATTCAGGCAGATATGATAATACATTTGCAACCACTATGCGTGATCAGGTGGCTGAGCAGGCGGCACAACCTTCGGTGTTATACGGTGTGACTGATACGGTCAATTTAATTAAAAGCGCCAAATAAGGTGTGGTCAATAGATCGCTGGTGAGGGTGTTTCAAACCCATCAAGGAAGTTTTGGTTATGCGACCAACTTCAGAGATCAGGCTCGTGCAATGTTTGGCCCGCCGGGACCACAAAATCAAAATATTCCTGCTTCTGTGGAAACGCCTGCGACGTTAGCCTTACAGGCGGTTGTTCTTAACGATAATATCGCCAAGAAATCACTTCAGGGATTATCGCCTTGTAAAATTGATGATGGGACGACGGTTAATGTATCAGCCTCCAGTCAGTATTGGGTGGATCGGGTGTTAATGACTGAAGCCCGGTTGCTTTTTGATGCCCGGGATTTAATTTCTTATGACGGGACAGTCGTCTCTTCGAGCTTTATTGATTCGGTTGAATTTATGGATATGCAATCCAATATGTCGCTTAAGGTTTACAACGGAAAACAAATACCGCCTGAATTCAAAAAAATTCAATTTGGATCGGACAACGCGGATTCTTTATCAGGTGGTAACTTCGCTGATAATCTGTATGGATTAAATGGCAGTGATTTTTTAGTTGGTGGTTTAGGCAATGATTTTCTGGCCGGTGGTGAGGGATTTGATAGTTATGAAATCAATTCCGGCCGTGATACTATTTTTGATTCGGATGGTCAGGGTTCGGTTGAGCTAAATGGCGAAATACTGATTGGTGGTGATCGAATTGGCGGTAGTGTTTGGGATAGCACTGATGGTCGCTTTCGATATCAGTTAGTCAATACGTTTCAGGGCAGTCAGCTTTTTGTTAATGATTTAGTTCCTGGTGGTGGATCGTTGTTAGTGAATGGTTTTAGCAGTGGTGATTTGGGTATCGATTTAAGTAACAGTAATAATCCGCTTCCTCCTATTGATACCACTGCACCGATTGATTCGGCAACGATTGGCACACTTGATAATTATGATACTGGGTCATCGGGGAATGATTATTACGATGCCGGCAACTTATATGATGTCGTTTCTGATTATCAGGGTGGTCATGATGTTGTTTTGTTGGGTAGTGACGGAGGTTTTTCTGATCGGGCTGCCACTGCTTTTGGTAATGATACGATTTATGGCGAAGAGGGCAATGATTATATCGTAGCAGGCGTTGGTTTTAATAATGCCGTAAATGGTCCGGTTGACAAAGACACGGTCATCGGGGGCGCTGATGTAGATTTGATCAGCACCGGTGTCGGTGATGATGTCATTATTGCTGGTGAAGAAGGTGAGAACATCAATGCCACAAACACCTCAGATCAAGGTGACTGGATTGTTGCAGATGAAGGCAATGATTTGGTTTATGGCACTGGTAACCAAGATTTTATCACCCTGGGAACAGGTGCTGATGTGGTTTATGCCGGCGGTGGTTTTGATGTCATTTTGGCAGATGGTTATTATAGATTCAATCAATCAGTCGCTGTTATCAATGACATCAATTATGGTTCAAGGGAACATCAATGGAATGGCAGTAGCTGGGACACAACTTCTGTTAACTTTGCCTTACTGACGCCCGGAAGTGCTTTTGATTTCACGACATCGATTGATTCAGGTGGTGATTTTGTATTTACGCCTTTAGCAGCACTGCCGGATGCTGATCGTGTACAAACGGAAGTTTCAGATTCTAATGATGATATTGTTTTTGCGGGACCCGGACCGGACTGGATCAGTGGCGGTCCTGGATCTGATACATTACGTGGTGAAGCTGATGATGACATCATTTACGGTGATGATTTAGTCGCGATGCCAGCAGGCGCTGTCTATGGCGATGACACGCTCTTTGGTGGTTCAGGTGATGATTTATTGTTTGGGAACCAAGGTAATGATGTGCTCAGTGGTGGTCTTGGTGATGATATGCTAATGGGTGATGACATGGGAGAGCCTTCAGGTAATGACAGCTTATTTGGTGGTGATGGCGTTGACGAACTGTATGGATTTGGAGGTGATGATTATCTTTCAGGTGGTACAGGGAATGAAACGGTTCTTATGGGTGGTGATGGTAACGATACCATCGATGGTAATCATGGCGATGATGTCTTAACCGGTGGTAGTGGAAATGATAATCTGCATGGTGGTCAGGGTAACGACCTGTTAGATGGCGGTGATGATAACGATTTTTTAAATGGTGGTGACGGTGATGACACACTCAATGGTGGAGCTGGAAACGACACATTATTCTCAACCAATGGTTTAAACCAACTAAATGGTGATGCCGGTGATGATGTTTATGTGGTCGCATTGAATAATTCACCCAGTGAAAGCCCTGATGTTATCAGTGATTCAGGTGGCTATGACAAAATTCAGTTTGATGAAATGGTTTTCTCAAACCGGATTGAATTCACGGATCAAGGGGGTGATTTATTGGTGCAATATTCACCCAAAGATGCGGTACTTGTTTCAGGTGGAGCAGGTGGCGCTGTGATTGAGGAATACGAATTCTTTGATGGCAGAGTGCTTACTTATGGAGATTTGAATAGTGTGGTAAAAGTATCGCGAGGTAGCAGCAATGAAATTAGTGCTTTTGATGACTGGTATGAAGGTGATGCCACAATTCAAAACCTTGATATGCTGGCGGGAAATGATGCTGCTTTTGGTTATGAAGGAAATGATATTTTGACCGGCGGTGCTGGTAATGACCTGCTTGATGGTGGGGTTGATAATGACACCTTAAATGGTGGTGTTGGCAATGACCGTTTATTTGGCGCCACTGGAGACGATCAATTATTTGGTGGTGCTGATGAAGATTTGCTGGCAGCCGGTGATGGCGCAGATACACTTGATGGTGGGGCTGGTATTGATGTTCTTGCCGGTGGTTTTGGGGATGATTTACTCGTTGGTGGTGATGGTAATGACTACCTTCAAGGAGATGACGGTGCAGATACTTTAGAGGGTGGATTAGGTTTTGATACCTATGTTTTTAAAAGTGGTGATGACCCTGAGCCCGGTATAATCCCAAAAACCAGTATTGTTGATACTAATGATGCTGGTGGTAATGCCATTATGTTTATTGGTGGTTTGGATTCCGCTGATATTACTTTGATTAATGATCTTGATACGGGTGACCTTGAAATTCAATATGCTTATCAAGGCAATTCGCTTGTTTCGACTATTTATGTGGCTAACAGTGCAGAAGGTGAAGTGGTATCAGAGTTTCAATTTGATGATGGTACAACCATTACTTTTGAGGATTTATGCTTGTCACAACCAGCCACATGTGAAGTGGATGATTTGATTTTTGAAAATGGATTTGAGCAGGCTCAATTATTGACAGATATAGTTTCAGCAGATTATCTGAGTCCAGATCCATACCTGGCTATATCGCTAATTTTGTCGCTTACTTATCAAAAGCTGTTTGCATAATTGGGGGGTGAATGATAATAAGTAAAATTAGTTATAGCCAATTAACCGTTGTTAAGAGAAATGACCAATAAAAGCAGAGAGCCGGTGGGCTCTCTGCTTATACTGTATTTAACCATGCACTTTTAAGCGTTTTTCAATCGGTTCGAATGATTTGTCGCCGGCGGGTTGCTCGATGCCGCCGAAGACCATTTGAGCAATCAGGTGCCAGTCTTTATCGACGTTCCAGGTTTTCGCTACCTGGTCATCGATGACCGGATTATAGTGCTGCAAGTTGGCGCCAATATTTAAGGCGGCTAACTTCGTCCAGATGACATACTGGTGCATACCGCTGGTGTGGTGTGACCAGTCGGGGAATTTATCGGCATACAGGGCAAAGTTTTCTTGTAAGCCCTTCACCACGCTGTGGTCTTCAAAGAATAGAATGCTGCCGGCACCGGCTTTAAAACCCTCAATTTTTTGTTGAGTGGGTTTGAATTTCTCATCATCATTGACGATACCGCGCAAGGTGTCTTCGGTGATTTGCCACAGTTTTTCATGGTCATCACCAAACAAAACGATGATACGTGTTGATTGTGAATTAAAAGCAGATGGTGTGTGTAACAGTGTATGTTCAACCAGGTTAACAATTTCTTCCTTAGCCACAGGTAACTGCTTGCTTAAGGCATAAATTGATCGCCGGGTTTCGGCCAGTTGTTGTAAGTGTTGTAATTTTGACAATGTCATTCTCCTAGTAGTAATGTCTGTTAATTAAAAATAATTGAGTTGTTACTCTTTAAAGCCTTGAGGTAAGGGCGGAGCAGAAAGTCTTTTCATATTTGAATCGACATCGCCAAAACGCGCATGTCCCGCATTCCAGTCACTGATGGATTGTTCGATATCCGCCTTGTTATCGTCAACGAAATTCCACCACAGCAGCACTTTTTGCTTCAGTGGCTCGCCGCCAATAAACATCAATCGGGTGCCTTTTTCAGCGCTGATTGTGATGCCTTCTGGATCGCTGATATCGCTTTCATCAAAACGCAGTAATTCGTTTTGATTCAATTGTTGACCGTCATATTTAAAAGCACCTTCCACCACCAAAAGCCCATATTCAAAGCCGGACTCAAGGTTTAATGTGAGCTTGTCGTCTTGTAAAAAATGCACATCAATACCCACCAGCTTTGAATACTGCAGCGTCGGTGCGGTATGGCTTTCACCGGCTGCAGTCGTATAGCTGCCTGTGGTTAAGTACAGTTCAACATTTTTTTCTGTCCAATTGGGCATTTTAGGGTAATGATGAAAGCTGCGTTCGATCTTTTGATCCGTGGGCAGGGCAATCCAGAGCTGCACCAAATTGATATTACGTTCAGCATCGGCAGAACCGCCGGTATCGGCAAACACACTTTGTTCGGTGTGGCTGATGCCTTGTTCTAATCCGGTGCCGGCGGTCATTAAGTTAACCTGGTTTTTGGTGATCACTTGTTCGTTACCCAAGCTGTCTTTGTGCAACACTTCACCGGATATCATCCAGGAGAAGGTTTGCAAGTTGGTGTGCGGGTGTCTGCCGACCTGCATGCCCGGATCTTGATCATCAAAATTAGCCGGGCCGGCATGGTCTAAAAAGCACCAGGCGCCAATCGGTTGCTTGCCTAAATTGGGTAATAATCGGGCGATGGGAATACCGCCGACATCAGCCATTCGTGGTTTTAGGGTTTTAATTGTCATCATTAACCTCTCTTTAATTTAAAATTGCTTGCTTGTAACTACCTGGTCCAGGCTCAACCTTTGCTTACAGATGCATCGGCACTTCCATGAGTAACACACGGGCATCTTGAGCCACGTTTATGGTGAATTCTGCGGTGTCTTGAATACCTAAACCATCACGGGTATTCAGGGTTTGACCATTAATATCGACCTGGCCTTTGATAACAAACACATAAACGCCGTTATTCGCATCATGCAGCGGATAGGTTTTGCTGACGCCTTGATCAAAATCACCCAAACTAAACCAGGCATTTTGATGAATCCATACGCCGGTATCATCCGGATTGGGTGACAGCACCTGATTAAATTTATTGGGCTGCATCATATCAGCCAGACGTAATTGTTGGTAGCGCGGTTTGACGTTCATTTTATTGGGGATCACCCAGATTTGTAAAAATTTCACCGCTTCTTTGGCATCGCCATTCATTTCACTGTGGGTAATACCGGTGCCGGCTGACATCACCTGGATTTCACCGGCTTCGATAATGCCCTGGTTGCCCATGTCATCACCATGACGGAGCTTTCCGGACAATGGAATACTGATAATTTCCATATCACGGTGTGGGTGCTTACCAAAGCCCTGACCGCCGATGACATAATCATCGTTGATGACGCGCAGGGCACCAAAGCCCATGCGCTCAGGGTTGTAATAATTGGCAAAGCTAAATGTGTGTTTACTCTTCAGCCAGCCGTGATCGGCATGACCACGGGAATCGGCTGCATGATAAATGGTTTTCATAGGAACTCCTGTTGTTATTGACTGATTTTAGTTTGGCGGTTATCCAGTGAGTAGGCACCGGCACCGTGTGCCACAATCAGCAAAAATCCACCGGCGATGGCGATGTTTTTCATAAACATGTTCATTTGTGTTTGATCGCCAAAGTCAGCATGAAATAAAATCGCCGAAACGACGCTGAAACCGGCCATTAAAAAAGCCACAAAACGTGCTTTAAAGCCAACCACGATGGCGATGCCACCAAGCACTTCAAGGATAATTACCAGTGGCAACATAATGCCGGGCACGCCCATGGCGTCCATATATCCCTGGGTACCTGCATAATTGGTTATTTTACCCAAGCCCGACATAATAAAAATCGCAGCTAAAAAGATGCGGCCAATTGGTGCACTCAAATCTTGTAATTTGTTCATGGTATCCTCCATATAGTTAATTAATATCGCCATTATAGTTGTTGACCGGAAAAGGATAAACGGCAATAATTACAAAATACAGTTCTTGTTTTCAGAACAATCATGGGAGTTAATACAATGGGACAATTAGAAGATATGGCGATGTTTGTGCGTATTGTGGATGCCGGCAGTATCACCAAAGCAGCGGAACAACTTAATACTGCCAAATCAGCAGTCAGTCGGCGTCTAAAAGAGTTAGAAACCCGCCTGGGCAGCCAGTTAATCAGTCGCACCACGCGCCAATCCAATCTCACGGAAGCCGGCGAGCTGTATTACCAGCGTGCCAACAGTATTATCAATAAAGTGGACGCCTTAAATGAACACATTGGTGGCTCGCCGACTCACATTGCTGGAACGCTTAAAATGACCGCGCCTTTGTCATTTGGTTTATTGCATTTAAGTGAAGCGATTCATGAATTTGCCGGCGAACACCCTGATTTGAATTTTGAGCTGGATTTTTCAGATCGACATGTTGATTTGGTTGAGGAAGGCTATGAGTTGGCCATTCGAATCCGCGAATTACAGGATTCCAGTTACCAAGCCAGGCGATTGGCACTGATTCGTTTTGTGTTGTGCGCCAGCCCTGCGTATTTAAGCCAAAAGGGCACACCTGAGAAACCGGAGGATTTAAAGGATCATGCATTTTTACAATATGGCCTTAATAAAGAAAGTCAGCTTCATTTAACGGACGCTCAAGGGCAAAAGCACAAAATCGCAATCAACGCGAAAATAAAAGCCACCAATGGTGATTTTTTGGTCAATATGGCAGCAAAAGACCATGGATTGGTGCATATTCCAACATTTATCGCCCACCAAAAGTTAGTCAGTGGCGAATTGCAGTGTGTGCTTCAGGATTATCGATTACCCACCTTAAATGCCTATGCCGTCTATCCAAAAAATCGTTTTTTATCGCAACGTTGTCGGCATTTAATTGATTTTCTGGCTAAACGTTTTGGTGATGAGCCTTACTGGGACCACGCCATTTAAGCGCTATTAAAATGCCTAAAAGGTATGCTATATTATTCAAATCTTAAAGGTACTTATCATAGAAAACATAACTCTGGAGACAATGAATGGCATTAAAAGACAGCACTGAAGGTTACGGAATAGTGAGTAAGGTATTGCATTGGGGAATGGCCCTTTTAATATTGTGGCAATTTTTAAGCGCTTCCTCCCGATTCT
>QQUO01000241.1 GCA_008501575.1 Pseudomonadota bacterium | reverse complement strand
AAGAATTACAACGTAACCAAACCTTATCCGGCATTCAAGCCGTCAGCCAAAACCAATTGGATCGTTTAACAAGTCAAGTGGCACAATTACAGGCCCACAACACCACTTTAAAGGCCCAGTTACAGGAAGCTGAAAATAACTTTCATGAAAGCACTTTGACAGCACCTTTTCCTGGAGAAGTGGCAGATATTCTTGTAAAACCCGGTGCCATAGTTGCTGCCGGTCAGCCGGTGATTGTGTTAAGCGGTTCTGAAATTTTTGAAGCCCCGGTCTATGTCAGCAATGGCTTGCTAAAACATTTACGATTAAACCAGCAATTAACAGCAACTATGGGGCCACAGTCCTTTACGGTGACTGTCAAAGAAATCAGCCGTTCGGCAAATCCCGCATCACAGCTGTTTAAAATATTGCTTAGTTTACCGCCTGAACTGAACGTCTTAGCCGGTCAAAAGATAACCATCAGTATTCATGAACCGATTGAGAATATTTATCAGTTACCGGTCAGCGCTGTTATTGATGACGGTATTAACGAGCCTTATCTTTATAGCCTTAGTAACGGTGAAATCCAGCATATTCCGGTGCGGGTGGTTGATTTTTACCAAAACCATATTTGGGTTACCATGGCTCAAAAAATGGGTGAATTGACTGTTGTCACTGATGGCCAAAGTGGTTTGTCACCACAATTAAATAAACCACGCCCATGAGTATAGTTCGCCTGTTGGTCCATCAAAAGAGGCTGATTTTAACAACCTCCATCTTATTGGCCTTATTCGGCATTTTATCCTGGTCCAATATGAATCGCCAGGAAGACCCATTCTTTCCCTATCGTCATGGCTTTGTATTGGTGCAATACCCGGGTGCTGATGTCCATAAAATTGAACAGCAGGTGCTCAAACCTCTGGAAGAAGAATTGGCGCAGATCGAGGAATTGGAAGAAATCCGTTCCACGGTTCGCGACGGCTTTACCCAGGTACTGGTGCAAATGCTGGAGCATATCGATGACACGGACCTGGTCTGGGATAAAGTCAGAAGAGCGGTAAGCCGGGCTGAGCGTGAATTTCCTGAAGGGGTGTTAGAAGCCACGGTGGAAGATCGTCTGTTGGACACCGCCTTGGCGGTATATGCGATTGCCGGTAACCCGGATGTGATGCAATTACGCCAAGCCGCCAAAGACATCAAGAATCGTATGTTCGGTCTTCAAGGGGTGGGTAAAGTCCGGCTTTATGGCATGCCTGAAGAGCAGGTCACCATTACCCTCAAAGAAGCTTTTGTCACCAGCCAGACCATAAATCATGAAGCCATTGCTGAACAAATTGCTGCAAAAACAACCGCCCGACCAATTAAACCATTACATGTGGGTCGGCAGCGAGTCAGTCTTGATGCCCACACTGAATTTAAATCATTGGCAGAAATTAAAGCCACCCCCATTCAATTATTTAACGGTGAACAACTGCCCTTATCGACTTTAGCCGATGTTCGTATTGAGTCAGAAACTGTGGGTCAAAGTGGTTTTTGGCACCAGGGTGAACGGGCGGTGGCGGTGGCCATTTATGTGCCCAATAATCGCCTTAATGTGGTTAAATTTGGCCAACAGTTACGGGAGTACATCACTGATTTATCAATTGAATACCCGTATGTAAGCCTCAAAGAAGTGTTCTTTCAACCCGATCGGGTCACTGACCGCTTACAGGAGCTGGGATATTCACTACTTACCGGCATGGCTTTTGTAACCCTGATTTTAGCCCTGTTTCTTGGTTTACGACCAGGTTTAGTGGTGGCAACCATTATTCCTTTAGTGACTTTTTCAGCCTTGGCTATTTTTAATTTAGGTGGTGGTGTGCTACATCAAATCGCCATCGCCGGTATGGTTATCGGTCTCGGTATGCTGGTGGATAACGCCATTGTTATGGTTGAGAATATTCAATATTACATTGACCAGGGTCGGCGTGGCGGTGAAGCTTCGGTATTGTCAGTTAAACAATTGGCCATGTCCTTATTTTCAGCCACCGGCACCACCATTGCGGCTTTTATGCCGATGCTCTTGTCACAGGGTAACGCCTCCGATTTTACCCGTGCCATCCCAACCATGATCATTTTATCCATTTCAGTCAGTTACATTTATGCCATCACGGTGACCCCGTCTTTTAGTCATTTGTTTTTAAAACCCAATAAACAACGACAACAATCAGCCTTACAAAAGCTCGGCCAAAAATTGGGGCAGACTGCAGTCACTCGCGGTGCTTACATTCTTTTAGCGGCCATTTTATTTATAATTCTGTCCGGCTATTTATTTACCCATGTGCAAAAAGATTTTTTTCCGGATACTGACCGCAATCAGCTCATCATTGATGTTAAATACCCGGAAAATTATCACATTCAGGAAAATACATTATTGACCCGCGCCATGGCCCAACAAATTGCTGACCGTAATCATGTGCAAAAAACCATTACCTTCGTGGGTAATTCCGGTCCGGTATTTTATTATAATCTGGTGGAGAAACCCCATTCACCCCATGTGGCCAGGATTGTTGCTGTTTTGGATGATGTTAACAACAGCCATGAATTGATTGATTGGATTGGCAAACAGCTTAGCCCCCAATACCCACAAGCAGAAGTGGTGGCGCATCGACTTGGCCAAGGGCCGCCGGCAGAAGCACCGGTTGAATTAAAAGTCATTGCCCATGATCGGGTACAACTACGCGATACAGTGCAACAGATTCAAACTGAACTACAACAAACACAAGGTGCCCGCATGGTGCGCAACACCCTGGGACTCGGCATGGCTAAACTGACCCTCAGCCCCGATGATTATCTGTTAAACAGGAACAACATCAGCAGACAACAATTGGCGTCCGGTCTGGCGCTGCGAACCTCCGGCCAAATAATTGGCCAATACCGGGGTGACCGTGATCCCATGAACATTGTCATGCAATCGGCGGATCATGTTAATTTTCCCATTGAACAACTGTCAAACATTGCCATCTATCACGGTCAAGAAAAACTGTCTTTAAGCACCATCAGCCAAAACAGTATCTCTTATTTACCGGCTGCCATTCACCATCTGAATTTACAACGCACCGCCAGTATCTATGCCGAAACCAAAGAGGGATACACCTATAATGATGTGTTAACCCAATTACAACCTCGGTTAGAACAAATGAATTTCCCGCGCGGTGTGTCATACCAAATAGCCGGTGCCGCTAAAGAATCCAGCGAAGCCAACCAATCATTGGGTAATGCCCTGCCCATTGGTGTTATTTTGTTGTTGGTGTTTTTATTAATTGAATTTAACTCATTTAAAAAAGTGTTAATCATACTTATCACAGTACCATTGGCGTTTTCCGGGGTGCCTTTTGGCTTGTTATTGACCGGTACACCGTTTGGGTTTACCGCCACATTGGGGGTGCTGGCACTGGTTGGTATTGTGGTTAACAATGCCATTGTGCTACTGGATTTGATTCAGCGTCACCAGAACGAAGGTATGCCACTGGCCACAGCCATTGAACAAGCCGTGGCCCGCCGCACCCGGCCCATCATATTAACCACCTTAACCACCATTGCCGGTCTTTTGCCATTAGTCATGACCAAATCGACCTTGTGGCCGCCTTTGGCTTGGTCAATTATTTCCGGATTAACCGTGTCCACAGCCTTGTCTTTATTGGTAATACCCGCCATGTATCAATTCTTGATAAAAGATGACTCAACAGCCCAACATGAAACTCACTAACCATTTTTCAGAATTACACCCGCAACTGTGTCAAGCGGCGCAGCCCTATATGGTGAGTGAACCGTCATTGCTGCTGTGGAACAGCGATTTAGCGCAACAACTCAAACTGGATCAGCTTGCCGAAG
>QQUO01000226.1 GCA_008501575.1 Pseudomonadota bacterium | reverse complement strand
TGAGCGTCGTGGTAATTCAGTGGCCAATTTATTGGGTGCTGAAGGCGCCTCAAGCAGCCAGATTAATGTGGTGAGTTACGGCGAAGAGCGTCCAGTGGCCACTTGTAGCGATGAATCTTGCTGGTCTCAGAACAGACGTGCGGTGATTGTCTACACGGCTAAATAAACTTTACCGTTGGTTAACGGTCTAAAAAACCCGGCTTTTGTCGGGTTTTTTAATTTGCGCCAAGATAGAATTGTCCCTGACCCAAAATAAATGAGGAGTAAACGATGAGAACATGGTTAATCACTGTCACTTTATTAAGTTTATCGACTTTTGCGGTGCACGCGCAAACAATGTCGATTCAAGAACGTCTGGCCAAACTGGAACAACAGTCCGGTGGTGATGCCAATGTCGGTAATTTAGTTATTCAGGTACAACAGTTGCAAATGCAAATTGCTGAGTTACAAGGTCAAATTGAACAACAGGCCCATGAAATTAAGCAGTTAAAGGAACGGCAAAAGGTGTTGTATGTGGATATGGACAGTCGCTTGACACAAGTGGAACAAGCCACCGCCGGGGTGGTTGTCAAACCCAATGAACTGACCACAGACAGTGCCATTGGTGACGACTTGAGTGGCGCTCAAGATAATCAGGAAAGTAATCATGTCCAGGTGGATGAAGTGGAAGTCCGAGCACCCATTGATGCCCAGTTGACAACCGGCACACTTGCAAATGACCGAATTTCTGCTGAGCAGGAAAATGCGGACCCGATGGCACAATCCCGTTATCAGCAGGCTTTTAACCAATTAAAACAAGGCCGTTTTCCTGAATCTGCACGTGCTTTTGAAGACTTTATTCAAGCTTATCCAAATCATGAATTAACTGATAATGCTTATTATTGGTTGGGTGAGAGTTATTATGTGACCCGCCAATATCCGTTGGCCTTGGCCGCCTTTCAAAAATTAGAACAACAGTTTCCGCTGAGCGCGAAGTTGTCTGATGCACTGTTAAAAATCGGTTATACCTACCACGAATTGGAAGATTATAGTCAGGCCCAGACGGCCCTGAATAAAGTCATTGATAGTTTCCCCAATGACTCGGTGGCGCGACTGGCACAGAATCGCCTTAACTTGTTAAAACGTGAAGGTAAAATCAATTGAGCGAAGAGCGCAGTGAACAACTGAAAATCCATGAGATTTTTTATTCGCTGCAAGGAGAGAGCACCCTCACCGGTTTGCCCACTGTATTTGTGCGTTTAACCGGATGTCCTTTGCGCTGTGTGTGGTGTGATACCGAATATGCCTTTACTGGTGGATCGTGGCTGTCAATGGACGAAATTATGGCTGAAGTGGCAAAGCATCAAACAGCGTATGTGTGTGTTACCGGTGGCGAGCCATTGGCCCAAAAACGGGTGCATTTGTTACTGGATCGACTGATTGCAGAAAATTACACCGTCAGTTTAGAAACGGCCGGCGCGCTTTCAGTGGCTGATGTTAATCCCGATGTCATTAAAATTATTGACCTCAAAGCCCCCGGTTCCGGTGAAATGATTAAAAATGATTATGCGAATCTGGATTTGGTGGGCGCTCGTGATCAAGTGAAGTTTGTGATTGCTGATGAGGCTGATTATCAATGGGCGGTAGAAACCATGCAGCAATACACCATTAATGAACGCTGCCAGGTGTTGTTTTCACCGGTGGCCGATGTTATGTCACCGAAACAACTGGCCGAATGGATCTTGCGCGATCATTTACCGGTGCGGATGCAAATACAACTGCACAAATTATTATGGGGCGGCACCCCCGGAACTTAATAAATTATCTAAATAGACCATGACAAAGAAAGCCGTTATTCTATTATCCGGTGGATTGGACTCTGCCACCGCCCTGGCCGCCGCCCAAGCCGACAGCTATCAGTGTTACACCTTAGCTGTTGATTACGGCCAGCGTCATCGGGCTGAACTTAAGGCTTCGCAAAAAGTATCGAAAGCCGGTGGTGCTATAAAACACCAACAAATTAAAATGGACTTAGCGGCGTTTGGTGGTTCTTCATTAACGGATGAAACCATGTCTGTTTCTGACTACGATGCCCATTCCACGAGTGTGCCGTTAACCTATGTGCCAGCCAGGAATACCATATTTTTAGCCACTGCGTTGGCTTATGCAGAAGTGGTTGGCGCTGAAGCGCTGTACATTGGTGTGACTGCGGTGGATTATTCCGGCTACCCCGATTGCCGCCAGGAGTTTATCGATGCCTTCGAACAAATGGCCAATCTGGCAACGGTGGCCGCGGTGGAAGAGAATCAGCCGATACAGATTAAAACACCGCTGATTGATTTAAGCAAAGCCGACATTATCCGCATGGGTACAAAATTAGGGGTTGATTATGGATTAACGGTCAGTTGTTACCAAGCCGATGATGCCGGACGGGCCTGTGGTCGTTGTGATGCTTGTCATCATCGCAAACTTGGTTTCGAACAAGCCGCTATAGCCGATCCCACACATTATCAAAGTAACCAATAACCCGTATTTAAGACGTCTGTTTTTTTTGTTTTTATAAGTAAACCAATGTTGCGTTAGACAGTGCCGATTTGTTGGGAAATTTTATCAACAAAGCCATTAACGTGTTAAAATGCGTGGCTTGGCGACGGGGCCGCGTGATGACGCCATACATATAATGCCCGCAAATACCGCCTTAAATTAAATCAACACAATGGAGAACCCATGTTAAGAGTTTTTTTTACTGAGTTTTTAGGAAATAGCCCGGTATGGTTTAAAACCCTCATTCTGGCTTTTTTAGTGGCATCGTATCCTTTGACCCTGATATTGGGTGAAACGATTATGGGTTGGGCATTTATCCTGATGTTCATAATGACTTTGGCTTTGGCGCTCAAATGTTACCCCCTGCAATCCGGCGGTTTGCTGGCCTTAGCGGTTTTGGCAATAGGACTAACAACACCGGAAACAGTTTGGTATGAAATAAACCAAAACCTGGGTGTTATTATGTTGTTGGTGTTTATGGTGAGCTTTATTTTCTTTATGAAGCCACTTCTTATCTATATCTTCGGTAAGATCCTTATGAAAGTTAAGAATAAGGTTATTTTATCGATGATGTTTTCATTCGCGGCGGCGATATTATCGGCCTTTTTAGATGCCTTAACGGTGATGGCGGTTTTGATTACTGTGTTTGTGGCGCTGTATGGGGTTTATGAAAAAGTCCATTCGATGGCCGGTGGCGCAGTTGCTGTTAATGATGACTCGGTCGACATGGGTGGTGATACTTTATCCGAATTCCGGGCATTTATTCGCTCTTTGGTCATGCACGGTGCCATTGGTACCGCGTTGGGTGGGGTTATGACTCAGGTGGGAGAGCCTCAGAATTTATTAATCAGTGAAAAAATGGACTGGAATTTCATTGAGTTTGCCATGCAAATGACCCACGTCACCATTCCGACTTTAATTGCCGGTTTGGGTATGGTGGTTGTGTTAGAAATATTTGGTAAAAAGTTTGGCTATGGCACGAAGTTAGATGATGGCGTGCGCAAAGTTTTAGAAGATTACTTGCACGAAGAAGACCAGAAGCGAACCTTGGTCGAAAAATATGGTTTAATCGTACAAGGACTGTGTGGCTTGTTGTTAATTATTGGCTTGGCCTTGCATGTTATGGAAGTGGGTTTGGTCGGTTTGTCATTATTGGTATTGGTTACGGCTTTTACCGGTATTAATCATGAAAGTCGAATTGGACCGGCTTTTGAGGAGTCCTTACCGTTTGTATCCTTGTTGTGTATTTTCTTTGTTATTGTCGGCATGATTCATGACCAGCATTTATTTACGCCGGTGATTGAATGGGTCTTGGCGATGGATATTGAAGCCC
>QQUO01000161.1 GCA_008501575.1 Pseudomonadota bacterium | reverse complement strand
CCGGTGTGGCCATGAATGAAGTGCAACAAATCGTCGATAGTTTACCGGGACAGTTTGGTTTGGAGTGGTCTGGTTTATCTTATGAAGAGCGGCAAAGTGGTGATCAGGCGGCCGGTTTGTATGCCCTGTCAGTATTGATTGTGTTTTTGGCCTTGGCAGCACTTTATGAAAGCTGGGCGGTACCTCTGGCAGTTATTTTAGCAGTTCCCCTGGGGGTACTGGGTACCGTAATGGCGGCCAAATTATTTGGGATTCCCAATGATGTCTATTTCCAGGTGGCTTTATTGACCACAGTCGGTTTGGCTTCTAAGAACGCCATATTAATTGTTGAATTTGCCCAAGATTTGAAACATGAAGGCATGAACTTACTGCAGGCTGTGAGTGTTGCCGCTCGTCAGCGATTTCGACCGATTGTTATGACTTCAATGGCCTTTATTTTGGGTGTTTCACCGTTGGCATTTAATGATGGTGCCGGAGCGGCCAGTCAAAATGCCATTGGTATTTCTGTGATTGGCGGTATGTTGGCCTCCACCATAATTGCCATCTTATTTGTTCCGATGTTCTATGTGGCCGTGGAAAAACTGTTTCACCGTAAACAACATCAAGATAATCAACAAGCCATCGAGCAAAAGTAAGCGTCATTTTAAAAGTGACACTTACCCACAGCAAGCGGTCATTATTTGACCGCTTTTTTTATGCCCGGATATCAGCATACAAAGGATGACCAGCTAGCTTAAAAAAGATTAACCACAGTGGTCACGGAGAAGACACAGAGCGCACAAAGGAATGCTTAAAATGACGACTCAGCGTTCTTTGTGAAAACCTTTGACCATTGTGGTTGAATAAATTAAATTGATTCTTAGCTTCTTGTTACCACTATCAAATCATTTATTTCGCTTGCTCTATTGTAGCTGCGGGCCTTGCGCCCGCCATGCCCCGCATGAGTGTTTATTATTTTAAATTTAATAGTTTGATGGTACAAAAGTCATCAAGTTAGTTGATTTCGTGTTACATGGTTCGTACACACCCCTCAATCCCCTCTCAAGAGGGGAGGTAAGTTGATCTTAGTTCTGATTTGTTATTGATAAACCAATGATCAAATCTAGTCCCCTCTTGAGAGGGGTGCAGGGGTGTGTTCAGCCAGTCCAATGAAATTCAAATTTATCTTGAGCCCATGCGTTATTTGACAATCACTGAAGCCAACAAATCCTGTCAGCCATGATTATTCTGTTGCTCAGCCTTGGCCGCTTGTAGGGCTGCCTTTTTCTCGGCCTGGCGTTGCCTTAAAATTTGCTGAGCTTCCAAACCCAAATGCGCATCGCCGCGCTGCTTGGCCAATTGCATTTGTTTTTCCCGCATGGCAAATTGACGCCGTTGCTCTGGCGTGGTTTTGTCATGGCAGTGTGGACAGCTGACGCCTTGTTGATAATGTTTTGACTGTTTATCAGCTTCAGTGATGGGATAGCGACAGGCATAACATTGGTCGTATTGGCCTTTTTCCAGGTCATGATTAACCGCCACCCGATTATCAAAAACAAAGCATTCACCCTGCCATTTGCTGTCCTCTTTGGGAACCTCTTCCAGGTATTTTAATATCCCGCCTTTCAAATGATAGACTTCTTCAAAACCCTGCTCTTTTAAATAAGCGGTGGATTTTTCGCAGCGGATACCGCCGGTACAAAACATCGCCACTTTCTTATGCTTTTTAGGGTCCAGGTTTTGTTTCACGTAGTCCGGAAATTCGCGGAAGCTTTCGGTGTTGGGATTTACCGCCCGTTCAAAAGTACCGATGTTAACCTCGTAATCATTGCGGGTGTCGATGAGGGTCACCTCGGGGTCGCTGATTAAGTCATTCCAATCTTTGGGTTCAACATAGGTGCCGACCGTACGTTTGGGATCAATGCCTTGCACACCCATGGTGACGATTTCTTTTTTGAGTTTGACTTTGCTGCGATAAAAGGGCATTTCGTCAGTTAACGATTCCTTACTGTCTAATTCAGCCAGTCGCTTATCTTGCCGTAACCAATTAAGTACAGATTCAACAGCCTCACGAGAGCCGGCTATGGTGCCGTTGATACCTTCTTCGGCCAATAATAAGGTGCCTCTGACCTTATGTTGTTTCATGGTCTTCAGTAATGGTTCGCGAAGGGTTTCAAAATCTTTTAGACGCACAAAATGATAGAGTGCGCAGACCACAATCTGTTGTTTCATATTTAGTGAGCTGGCCTGATCGTAAATCAGGTGCTTGTTTTAAAAATCGCTATTATATCAAAAACGACGGTTAAGGTAGATAGCAGAACTTCTGAAGCTGAATATCCGTCAGTATATTTTGTGAGAAATTTAACATTTTACAAAATAGATGGCATTGAATACGATTCTGCTATGTTAGAATAAATAAGACGTTTTTTTAATGTCTGCCATGACAGTGGCGCACAGTATTATTTATTAACAAAAATGGGAGATTTCTATGAAAGTTGCAGCAGGTGTGATTTTAATTATCGCAGCGGTGTTTAATTTATTTGCCGGTTTAGCTTATTTGGGTGGTGGCGCAGCGACATCAGGTTTATCCGAAGCCATGAATTCATCAATAATGCAGGAACAACGGGCACAAATGACTGATGAGCAAAAAGCCGAAATGGACAAAGCCTCAGATGCCATGGGATCAGGTGGTATGGGTCTAATGGCATTTGGTGTGTTTTTATTGGTTAGCGTGGGTATTTTGATTGCCGGTGCTGTATTTTTATTCACCAATAAGAAAGCACAGTTCATCATGGTGGCAGGGGGTGTGGCGATTCTTGCAGAAGTCATCGGGATACTCATCACCAATTTTGGTATCACCAACCTGGTCGGCCTTGTTGGTGGCGCTTTGGCCATTTATTGTGCCAAAACCATGGGGGGTAATGCCAATGCACCGATTGAAACAGCTTAATAATTAGCGGATTTGTGTATGACCAAAGGAGCGAGAAAATCGCTCCTTTTTTATTGATACAATGCCCTCAAAGAGAATCAAGCAATGACAATAAGACCCAACACCCTAAAGAAAATTATTTCACATGATTTGTACTATGCACTGCGCAGTGCGCGTGGTGTTTTATTTTTGGTCTTTTTTGCGGTATTTTGGTTGTGGATTTTTACCAAATTTGGCCATGTCAACACCGGGTGGCTGAAAAGCCCCGACAGTTCGTTTATTCTGGCCTGGTTATTTGATGCCAAAACCGCCAAATCCTTGTTTACAGAAAGGCATCCGGGTTTTTCACTGTATTTCTTAATTGCCGTGAATACCGCGCCTTTTTTTGTCCTGTTTGCGGCCAGTGACCAGACTGCCAATGACATCGGCGGACAGTATCTGCGCTTTTTATTGCCCCGCTGTTTACGCAGTGAAATATACCTGGGACGTTTTATCGGCGCGGTTTTACTGGTATGGATGGCCTACGCGGTGGTGACCTTACTGGCAATGTTGTGGGTGGTGGCGTTCAATGATGCCAAACTGACCGAGGTTTTTTTTGATGCTTTGTGGATGATTGTCTGTCTGGCTGTCTATGCCGTACCTTTTGTTGCCATGATGTCCTTAAGTTCGGCCCTGGTGGGTTCGGCGGCATTGTCGGCCTTACTCGGTATCGGCTTTTATTTTATTGTCACCATCATCGTTTCGGTGATGGGTTTTCAGTCCGATCAACTGGCTCATGTGGTGTCTTATATTCTGCCGAACACCGTGAAAAGTGAATTATTGCTGTTTGAACTCGGCGGGCTGATAAAAGCGATGGTGATTAACGGCGTTTATACGTCCATTTATTTATATGCCGGCTGGCTGATTTTTTCTCGGAGAGACATATGAATTCAGGAATCGCCATAAAAA
>QQUO01000319.1 GCA_008501575.1 Pseudomonadota bacterium | reverse complement strand
TTACTGGCAGAAGTCAACTCCCACATTCAAAATGTACCACATCTACATGATTTCACCACCATGAATGAATTACTGGCCCATATGGGGGCAGAACTGACCATTGGTGCCCACTCGGACATTCACATCAACACCGATCATTTACAAAATCACACCGCACCTTATGACATTGTCCGCACCATGCGGGCCAGCATATTGGCATTAGGCCCCTTATTAGCCCGTTACGGACAGGCCAAAGTGTCTTTACCCGGCGGTTGCCAAATCGGTGCCCGGCCGGTGGATCTACACCTCAAGGGTTTGAAGGCCATGGGTGCCAGCATTGATGTCAGTGATGGTTACATAAATGCCCATTGTCAACGATTACACGGCGCACGAATTATTTTAGACAAGGTCACCGTCACCGGCACCGAAAATATCCTAATGGCTGCCTGTTTAGCCCAAGGTGAATCTTTAATCGAAAATGCCGCCATTGAGCCTGAAGTGGTCGATTTAGGAAAGTATTTAATGGCCATGGGAGCAAAAATCGAAGGACTTGGCACCTCAAAATTGCGCGTTCAAGGGGTCGATAAATTACGAGGTGTGGCCCATCATGTACTGCCTGACCGCATTGAAATCGGTAGTTTTCTGGTGGCCGCCGCCATGACCGGTGGTGCCATAACAGTTACCCATACCCAACCCGATGATTTAGATGCGGTGTTATTAAAACTGACCGAAGCCGGTGCCGAGATCAGTACCAGCAAAGACACGATTAGTCTAAATATGCACCAAAAAAGGCCCCAGCCAGTGGACATTAGAACCGCACCCCACCCGGCTTTCCCCACTGATATGCAGGCACAGTTTTGTGCCTTAAATGCCATTGCCGAAGGCACCAGTGTCATTACAGAAACCTTGTTTGAAAACCGTTTTATGCATGTTGATGAATTAAACCGAATGGGGGCTAAAATCACTGTAGAAGGCAATCAAGCCATTATTTCAGGCGTTAAAAAACTCAGTGGCGCCCCGGTTACTGCCACCGACTTACGGGCCTCGGCTTCACTGGTGATTGCCGGATTGGCCGCTGAAGGTCAAACCGAAGTCCATGACATTCATTATATTGATCGTGGTTATGAAGCCATTGAGGAAAAGCTTAACCAATTAGGGGCAAACATCGTTAGACAATAGCGTGAAGGCGGGATAAAACCATGAACTTATTTAAAAACATCTTGTTAGTGGCACTTATTTTTGTGGTGATACGTGGTGGCTATGAACTCAGTTATCCATCAAAAACACCGCCAAATTTAATTTATGACAGTGTTTTTATGGAGTCCATTTTAAAGCACATTGAAAAGATAACAGAATATCCGCATGCAGTTGGCCAAGCCACACACAAGGTAGCCGGTCGTTATATTGAACGGCATATCGAACAATTGAATAACCCTAAAATTCAAATTAATCGCCACAATTCACACTATTTCAATACCCATAACCGCAAAGCTGCGGCCGTCACCAATTACATCATTCAATACCCCGCACAACAAGCCGATATGCCGGCGGTGATGTTAATGGCACATTATGACACAGCCCGCTTTTCCGGCCGCGGTGCGGCCGATGATGCCGCCGGTGTGGCGGTGGCCCTGGAAGTTTTTAAAACCCATGTGCAACAAAACCCCAACCCCAAAAATAAATTAATGTTGCTTATCACAGATGGTGAGGAATTGGGTTTGTTGGGTGCTCAGGCCTTTATAGAGGAACAGCTGCGCCATCACAACATCGGTGCCATAATTAATTTAGAAGCCCGTGGAAGCAGTGGACCGGCCATTTTTTTACCAGAATCAAAAACCGGCAACCAGGGTTTAATAGAAGCCTACCAACAAGCCGGGGTTCCGATGCCGGTCAGCAGCTCACTGGATGCTGAAATTTATGCAAAAATGCCCAACGATTCTGATGTCACACCTTTTAAAAATCAGGGTATCAATGCCTTTAATTTGGCTTTTATTGATGATCATTTTAACTACCACACAGACACCGATGATTTAGCCCACCTGTCATTAAATTCAGTGGCACACCATTTAATTCAAACCAAAACCCTGGTCAATTATTTGGCCAACATCGATTTATCCAGTCTGCAGTCTGCTGAATCAGTGGTCTATTTCAGCGTTCCAACGCAAGGCTTGTTGGCCTACAGCCGGGATACTTCACAGGCTCTTTTTGTGGTCACATGGTTGGCCTGGCTTGTGTTACTGGTATTGATCCTCACCCATAAAAAACAGGGGCTTAAGTCTTTAATAAATGGTTTTAAACCATTGGCTTTGGTTGCGTTCTTTGCCTTCATTGCCAACTATGCGTTCATTGCAGCCGTTTATACTTTGATACCCGGTTGGCAGGACATACTGCAAGGTTTTCCCTATGGTGGCCATGCCTTAATCAATGCCCAAATAATTTTAAGTTTGCTTATTTTTGTGCTGGTTTATCGCCGTCGCCAAACCCAGCATCAAGCGGCTGATGTGGTCATAAGCTTAGGTCTATGGCTGGTGATGGTTAGCTTCCTAAGCCAAGCCTTACCCGGCGCCGGCTTTCTTATTATACCGGCCATATTGGCTGTACCTTTGGGTTTATTTGCACTTTACAAACCCGATTGGGGTAAACAATTAGCACCCTTTTTGCTGTTACTGACGATGCTGATTTTTGGTACCTTAATTATTAATTTACCGGTGGCGTTGGGAATTTGGATGACGCCGGCGGCGATGCTGATATTGCTGTTAATGATGGCACCCTTTAATGCCTGGGTCGAATCCAGTGCGGTGCGTGATAAAACCCCCTGGCTGTTATTAATTCCATTACTCTATGGGATTTGGACTGTAATCAATTATAGGCATTTTACGCCACACCATCCCTTACCGACCTCCATCAATTATTTGTATGATGTGGATTCTAAACAGGGCTATTTTTTCCATGCCGATAAACGGCGTGGTCATTGGCTGACTGATTTATTTGCTGAACCATTGTCACAACAAACCAGTGATGATTTTCAAAGAACATATAAAAAACCCCTCACCACGTTGGTATCAAGCGATATAAAGGTCGCTTTTCCAGCCATAATTGAAGCCAAAAAACCATTAAACCAAGTCGATTTTCAACGTATAAACATCACCATCAGCGCCCAGGCTGACACCGACATCGTGTCCATTTATAGCAAGCAAGCAATGACTGTTTACAGTTTAGCCGTGGGTGGCCGCATCCACCGTTATGATGAACCAATCACATTTGCAGCGGGCTCTAAATTAATGGAATACCATATCACTGATAATCCCACAATCAACGTGCAATTGGTGCTGTCACACGACACCCGGATTGACTGGCAAATACAAAGTCACCGGGATGACTTATTACAGCATTTAAATCTGGATTTGCGCCCGGATAATCAAATACCCAAAGCATTCATCAAATCAGATTTAATCACCACTGTGCAAAACTGGACGTTTGGCAACGATTAATAACGGTCGTTTATCGTTGGGATTTTTGGCATTGGCAATGCGATTGTTGTCCAATACCAAATAAAAATGTTCATCATCCACAGCCAAACCCTCAGCATGACCGAATTGCATGTCACGATAGGCATATTGGGGGTCACGAACAATGTGCTCATAAGACCAGGCTTGACCTTCCAGGTATTGGCCGTTACCGGCCTGATTAAGCTCATGAATCACATAGGCATTACGTTGTAAGCCGTAAATTTGCCCCTGATGCAAAAATAATCCTGTTAAATCGGGGTGCCTGCCATACAATTTTTGCCGGCTGTTAAGCATAAGCTGATTCGTTTGCCGCTTAATTTGCGAAAAATCCCCGGTAAAACTCACTTCAATTAAACCCCGAGGTTGCCGTTCAGCC
>QQUO01000316.1 GCA_008501575.1 Pseudomonadota bacterium | reverse complement strand
GTACCGGCTCCATGTGGGAACGACAGGCCCGGGTAGTAAAGATATTCTCAAGAAAAACGAATTAGAAACAACAACGTATGTTGTTCATGGAATCCCCGTAAATGGGAACACCATTTATGTAAGATTTAGTCAGAATTTGATATGCCTCATCACTGTCGGTGATTTCATTGAGGGCTTTAATCACTGAAGACTTGATGCCGGGACTGACCGTGGGCGAGGCTAAAAATATTTGTCCCGGGAAAGGCTTACTTTCCTTTAACACCAGTAAATTTGGGTACAGCTGGTACAGGTATTGTGGAATGATGGCGGCTTCCGCTTCTCCGGAGAATACCTGATTTATGACATCTTTCCATGACAAAGCGGTAACGACTTTTTGTGGTTGTAAAAATAAATCGGTAAACCATTGATCGAATAATAAGGAACCAATATTGGGGCTGGGAAAAGTAATCACCCGTTGCCCCACCAGTTGTTTGCCAATATCTGCTGTGACGTCAATATTTTGGTTGGTCACCAAATAATAACGTTGATCAGCCGCCACCCTGAGTATCGGTTCATAGTTTTTTTCAGTCATTCGATAGGCCGCCACATGGGGTGCATCGAAGGTAAAATCCGGATTTTGGGCTTTGGCATCTCGCCAATAAAAATAATAATTATCGGCGGAATTTATTTGTACCTCAAAGCCGGTTTTTTTTGCCAGCCAATCGGCCAGGGGTTGATAAACATATTCGGCTTGCTGGGGCGGGTATATCGCTTCCACAGTGATGTTAATGGTTTGGCTGTGAATTTGGTATGTGTACATCACAAGCGCACAACACACAATGCGGTTTATTATTTTTAGCATGTAAACGCTCCAACCCAGTTAGATTTTAATTATATTACCACAAATCAATAACTTGGCACAATCTGGTGAGTAAGTGTTAGTCTCTGGACTTGTTTTCAACAATTTGTGCGTATAAATGCCCATCAATCTCCACAACCGGCGAGCACAACTGTACCTGACTGTCATTAATTGTCACTTTTTGGCCATTTTTAAAATGGCTGGTTTGATCAATCTGTCGCACTGATAATTGTTTTTTATTGCGACCGATAAAATGTAAGCGGGCGATAATTTCCTGCCCCGGATAACAGCCTTTTTGATATTCAATCAATTGATGCTGATCCAGTGACAGGTGTTGTGGAATGAATTGTTCGCTGCTGTCTTGGGTTATCCAGGGTAATTGTGAGCGCATAAATATGCCCCAAAACGCATCCGGACTAATGGGTTCGTAGGTGGTGTTTGTCGCCAGCTTGATGTCTTTGACTTGACCTTTGCTGGTATCAGCAATGACCGGTACAACATCTTGGGTTTTGTTTATTTGGACATCCATGCGAAAGCGCCGCATGGTGATGTAAGTGGTAAACTGATTGGCCAAAGTGGGATCGACAGCGACAGAGAGAGTATCTGCTTGTTGCCATATCAATAAGCTAAACAAAATACGACCTTTGGCATTGCAAATGGCAGTAAAGTGGGGTTGTGCGTTGTTGCTGTCAAAAACATTGATAATTTGATTCTGCAAAAAGGTGGTGGCATCTTGACCACTCAATTTAAACAGGGCAAGCTGTTGGTCTAAAGCGTACATGGTTGACATTTTTTTGACTTCCCAGATGGATAATGAATCGTGTATTTTAACAAAAACAGTGAATAGTTACTGAGCCATTGTGGGATTGATGGCGGCACAAAGGAAACTGTTATTTGCATTGCGGGGATGTTATAATTGCGCCTTATTGACCATACAATGACATGCTAACCGTGACAAATCAAGAAACGCCAAAAACACAGCAAAAACAAGCCAAGTCAAAACCAGATGATGGCCTGGTAACCCCCAAAGAAATTGGTGGTAGAAAGCAGGGATTAGAGCCCACCCGTTATGGCGATTGGGAGAAAAATGGTCGTTGTATCGACTTTTAAAGAGACAACAGAGGCTTGTCATTTAATACACTAATTAACACAGGAAAATTCATGCGTAGCTCAAACCGACCTTTGTCGCCCCATCTTCAGGTGTACAAACCCCAGTTGACTTCAATGTTATCAATATTGCACCGCATTTCCGGTCTGTTATTGGCATTGGGGTTGATGTTTTTTGTTTACTGGTTGTATGCGTTAGCAACTGATGTGGCTGCCGCCAATCAATTTCGTGACTGGTTGTTAACGGTGCCGGGTCAAATTGGACTTTACCTGTGGCTGTTTACCTTTTACTATCATTTCTGTAATGGCATACGCCATTTAAGATGGGATGTGGGGAAAGGTTTAGCCATTGAACAGGTGTACCGCTCAGGTTATACCGTATTATTGCTGGCCGTTTTATTAACAGTGGCCACCTTTTTGTTGGCATAACCAGGAGATCTTTATGCAATTTCAATCAGATTTAGCCAAAGCCAAAGGTCATGGCAGTGCCCACAGTGGTTTTTCACACTGGTGGTTACAGCGGATGTCAGCCATGTTGTTATTGCCCACAGGTTTGTATCTTGTCTGGCAGTTTATTGCCTTAGACAGTTTGTTGGCAGATGCAGCAATTGCCTGGATTCAGCAGCCTTTGAACGCCGGTATGTTATTGCTGTTTGTGTTGTCGGCCGCTTATCATGGTGCTTTGGGCATCCAGGTGGTGCTTGAGGATTACGTCCATCACGGTGGTTGGTTGCTGACCTTACGCACTTTAACTTATGGCGTTATGATTGGCTTGATTTTCTTCAGCCTGTACGCTGTTTTCAAACTATTATTTGGATGAACAATGACACAAGCTTACAAAATTACAGAACATAAATTTGATGCCGTTGTGGTTGGTGCCGGTGGTGCCGGTTTGCGTGCCACCATGGGTTTGGCCACCAAAGGACTCTCAACAGCCTGTGTTACTAAAGTGTTTCCTACCCGGTCGCACACTGTGGCCGCACAAGGTGGCATGAGTGCCTCTTTGGGCAATATGGGTGAGGATGATTGGCGCTGGCATATGTATGACACCATAAAAGGCTCAGATTGGCTGGGAGATCAAGATGCCATTGAATACATGTGTCGTGAAGCAGTGCCTTCGGTCATTGAACTGGAACATTATGGCGTGCCATTTTCACGCACTGAAGACGGGAAAATTTATCAGCGTCCGTTTGGAGGCATGACCACCAACTTCGGTGAAGGCACGGCGCAAAGAACCTGTGCCGCGGCAGACCGCACCGGACACGCCATATTACACACTTTATACCAACAATCTTTAAAACATGATGCCTCATTTTTTATTGAATATTTTGCCATTGATTTGGTCATGGAAAATGGTGAATGTAAAGGTGTTTTGGCCTGGAATCTGGCCGATGGAACATTACACTTATTCCGCGGTAAAGCGGTTATTTTAGCCACCGGTGGTTATGGTCGGGCTTATTTTTCATGTACCTCTGCCCACACCTGTACCGGAGATGGTAATGCCATGGTATTGCGCGCCGGATTACCCTTACAAGACATGGAATTTGTTCAGTTTCACCCCACCGGAATATATGGTGCGGGTTGTTTAATTACTGAAGGCGTGCGTGGTGAAGGTGGGTTCTTAACCAATTCAGAAGGTGAACGTTTTATGGAACGCTATGCGCCCAACGCCAAGGATTTGGCATCACGTGATGTGGTGTCCAGATCGATGACCATTGAAATCCGTGAAGGGCGGGGTGTTGGTGCCAATAAAGATCACATAAACCTGCATCTGGAACATTTGGGCGCTGATGTGATACATCGTCGATTGCCGGGAATTGCGGATTCCGCAGAAATTTTCGCCGGGGTTGATGTTGCCAAAGAGCCGATTCCGGTGTTACCGACGGTGCATTACAACATGGGTGGAATTCCCACCAACTA
>QQUO01000080.1 GCA_008501575.1 Pseudomonadota bacterium | reverse complement strand
ATATCGCAATTAAAGTGGCTCAATGCCGCGCTTAATTAAATCCCATGACAGCAATTTAAAACTGCAACACAAATCAACTGTTTATCATGGCGACGGTTGATTATAATAACGCTTCTTTGACTGATAATTTACCCATAATGACCGAGGATGTGAAACGAATTGAGGATGTTTTAAGCCTGACCAAATCTGATATGCAATTGGTTAACCAACATCTGCTGCAACAGCTGAATTCTGAGGTTGTACTGATTAACCAAATTGGCCATTACATCATCAACAATGGAGGCAAACGTCTACGGCCGGTGATTATGATGCTTTTGGCAAAAGCCTTACAATACCCGGGGCAACAGCACATCAATCTAGCCGCGGTTGTGGAGATGATTCATACCGCCACTTTATTGCATGATGATGTGGTGGATGAATCAGATATGCGCCGTGGTGAAAAAACTTCTCATGAAATATGGGGCAATGCCGCCAGCGTATTGGTGGGTGATTTCCTGTATTCAAAATCTTTTAGAATGATGGTCACTGCTGATTCCATGGAAGTGATGTCGGTCATGGCGAAGGCCACCAACACAATCTCTGAAGGGGAAGTACAACAGTTATTAAGTATTGGCAATCAATCATTGTCTGAATCCGACTACCATCAAATCATCGCCAACAAAACCGCAAAACTATTTGCAGCCGCCTGTGAATTAATAGCCATTATTGCCAAAGTTAGCACCAAGCATCGTCAGCAATTAACCCATTACGGCTTGTTATTAGGTTCGGCATTTCAAATCGCTGATGACATGTTGGATTACACCGCTGATGATGATGCTTTGGGCAAAAATATCGGTGATGATTTTAATGAAGGGAAATTAACATTGCCGCTGATTTATCTATTAGAGCATGGCACAGAACAACAAAAACAGACCGTTAAAAACGCTTTAAACAACCCCGCTGATATTGACTTTATGTCACTAAGACAATGGATTAATGCATCCGGTGCCACTCAATACACCTTACAACAAGCGCAATTAAAAGCCCAACAAGCGGCGCAATGCCTATCCATGTTACCTGACAGCCAAGCCAAACAAGCCCTACTGTTTCTGTGTGATTACACCTGGCAACGCAACAAATAACAGCCATCAACGCCCCCTGATACATCAATATACTTACAAGTATTTTAAGTAAAGCAGCCAGGGTACCCCATGACGAGCCGGACAGTCTGGTCGATGAACGTCTCAGAATTACGCTGCAACACAGAATTTTGCCTGCAAACCATGCGGCGAAGGATGCTGAGGGCAAATTTGGGGGTGAAAATCAAGGCGCAGAAGGATTTTGAAGGCGGGAGCGGACGACCAGTCCGTGAGCGTCTCAGATTTCATCTGCAACGCAGAGATTAATACTCAAATCTGGAGCTGAGGGAAGATTTGGGGGTAAAAGCCAAGGCGCAGAGGAATTATGAAGGCGTGAGCGGACGACCAGTCCGTGACCGTCTCAAAATTCATCTGCAACGCAGAGATTCACCTTTAAACCATGTAGCTGAGGGCAAATTTGGGGGTGAAAATCAAGGCGCAGAAGGATTTTGAAGGCGGGAGCGGACGACCAGTCCGTGACCGTCTCAAAATTCATCTGCAACGCAGAGATTCACCTTCAAATTTGTTCTCAGTGGCGTCCCCTAGGGGACTCGAACCCCTGTTGCCGCCGTGAAAGGGCGGAGTCCTAGGCCACTAGACGAAGGGGACACAAGAACATTTCCGAGATTGTTTAATGATTATTCTTTATGCTTCGGCTACATAAAGATGGCGTCCCCTAGGGGACTCGAACCCCTGTTGCCGCCGTGAAAGGGCGGAGTCCTAGGCCACTAGACGAAGGGGACGCAAGGACATTTTATCTCTCTTTGTTGGTGGAGCTAAGCGGGATCGAACCGCTGACCTCAACACTGCCAGTGTTGCGCTCTCCCAGCTGAGCTATAGCCCCACAAAGAGGTTGCGTATTATCATCATTTATCAAATGATAGTCAATCAAAATTAACAGGTTTTTTTATATTTGTCAGTCGCCTCGAAAGATGCAACCGGAGGTGCATGTTTCACAGACTTCCACTTGTGACAGTTGTGGCAGCACTGGTTTTAATGCACGCCAAATCCACTGCACCAGACGCTCACTGGTGGGGTTCTCAAGGCCTTTTACGTGATTTAAACATTGGTGGTCAAGTTGTTCGAATATGGGCTTAAAAGCGGCTTTAATATCGGCAAAATCAACAATCCAGCCACTGTCTTCCCCCGGTTCACCACTGACGGTGATTATGACTTTAAAAGAATGGCCATGTAAGCGACCACACTTATGTCCTGCCGGTACATTCGGCAGCCAATGCGCCGACTCTAAATAAAATTCTTTATAAATATCCATTTATTGTCCGATTTCAGGTTTTCTTTTTAACGTACAACACCATTTTATGGTCGATTAATTCAAAGCCATGCTTGGCGGCAATTTGTTCCTGCAATTTTTCCAATTTAGCGTCATAAAACTCAATCACTTTTCCGGAATCAATATCCACCATATGATCATGATGCTCACCGGTATCGATTTCAAACACGGCTTGGTTTTCATCAAACTGGTGTTTAATAACCAGACCAGCCGTTTCAAACTGATTCAGCACCCGATAAATGGTGGCCAATCCCAAATCCTGATCGGCCATTTTCATTTCTGTAAATAAATCTTCCGCGGTATAATGCTTACCTTTGTTGGCGGTCAAAAATTCCAATATTTGCAGCCTCGGTAAAGTTACTTTCAATCCAGCTTCTTTAATTTCGTTTTTAGCCATATTAATTTTTAACTGTTATTTAATTGAATTTATTGTATCATTTGGCACATAATTTTGGACAATAATACCCATGAAAACCATACTATTAGTAATTCTATTCAGTTTAAGTTTCACTGCTTGTTATAAAACCCCGATTCAACAGGGTAATATTTTAAAACAAGAGGATATCAATGAAATTAAACCGGGCATGACAAAAAAACAAGTGGCCATCATTCTTGGCACCCCGGCGATTGCCAACCCGTTCAATCAGGACCGTTGGGACTACATTAATACCTTAAAAAACAAAGGCAAGTTTAAAAAACTAAAAAAATTAACGCTTTATTTTGAAAATGACGAGCTGGTTAAAACCGAAGGCAACTATTTTCCTGAAGAAAATGAGACTTTAGATTAACCAACATGACGGTGTGTTAATCTTGTTTCACGCAAATAATTGAGTGGCATCAAAGTGCCTTATGGGTTAAGTTGCTTATTTTTGTTTTTCTCTGCCTGTTCACGTCTTTTCGCCTTTGGATCAGCAATTAAAGGGCGATAAATCTCAATCCGATCGCCTGGTTTTAGAACATAATCTAATGGCTTTACTTGGCTAAAAATACCCACTTTATTTGTTGATAAATCAATATCCGGGTGTTTTGTCAGGACCCCCGATTGTCGTATCGCTTGCTCAAGGGTGGTTCCGGACTGAACCATCAGTTCAATTAACTCTTGCTGTTCCGGTGTGGCATAAATCACTTCAATATTAAGCATATACTTCCCCGGCGCGACTCACAAAATCACTGACCAATTGCGATGCGACCTGGTCAAAACCTTTGGCAAAAATACGTCCAATCAGTTTCGATTTAATTTCATAAGACAGTTCTAACTGTACTTTGGAACCTAATTCAGACAATTGAATAAAACGCCAATAGCCCTGTAGTTTTTTAAAAGGACCTTCGGCTAAAGTCATGGCCACCGCCAAAAATTCGCTGTGATCGATTAAAGTGTTTACCGTGCTGAAATCAACCCGCACACCTTTAATGTTCACCTGCATACCGGCTTGATAACCAGTGGCAAATGAATCAAG
>QQUO01000278.1 GCA_008501575.1 Pseudomonadota bacterium | reverse complement strand
TGACTCAAATTGACGTTTTAAAATTTTGGCTTGTTTTTTTGTTTGATCTCGCCACTGCGCCGGTTCACTGATATTGAGTGCCATGGTTTGTAAGGCACATTGTTTTTCAAGTAATTGTTCCTTTTTCTAGTTCCATTCAGGTAATAGGATGCCTTTCGTAAGTATGACGTCGTCATATTCAGCCGAGGGCAAGTCTAAATCCAGCTTAATCTTGCTGGCGGTTTTACCGCTACTGACCGTAATTTTGTCTAAATCATCGGCGACACTCTGTAGGTCTTCATCTTCGGTGTCTTCTTCCGAGCGATCCAAATTTAAAAATTCAGACCAGGAAAACAGACTTTCCAGACGAAATGCAATTAAACCATCTCCCTGATCACGGTCATCCATTTGCTCGGCTTTGTATTTTTTTTGACCTAAATTTTTGCCGGCTAATTTTTGTTCTTGATTCTGTTCGTTTTGGTCTTGTTGATTGCGACGTTGTGCCACCGTGTTGATGGGTGACGGGTATAACCACAGCAATACCGGCAATGGCTGCACATCGATTCCCACTTCGACTTCATTAACACACCAGGGATCGGCGATGACTGATTGCAGGGCGTGTTCCACAGTTTGTAGTTTTTTTGGTAATGAACTGATTTTGGGTCGATGTTGTAATTGTAAACTTGACAGGGTTTTATAGCGGGCACGTAAACCGGGCCACTGGCTCAATATTTGTTGGCTTAAATACTGGTTGTGTTTAATCCAATGATTTTTATGGGGCGTGTGGTTTAAACTGGCTAAAGCCGTGAGCCAATAATACAGCGCTTCATTGGCTTTTTTTGATGGAAAACAGTCGATTTGATGGGGTAAGAAAAAAAACTCATTGTGAAAATGGGGCAGGGCTTGTTTGATACCGGAACCGGCCATTTTTTGTAAAAAAGTGCGGTGGCCGTCATGGATATAGTCAGAGGTTTCAGCAATACTTAAGCCCGGATCACCACCCAAAGCCCGAAAAAAAACCGCCAGACGTTTATCCAAATCAGTTAATTTGACCGCCGCTTCACGATAGCGAATGCTACTTTTATTGGTAATATAATGGTGCCATTTAACACCAACCCATTCTTCCATAACTAATCAGTCATCGCCCAGTTGCGCGTTCATGACCTGCATGAGCGCTTCAACCACTTCGATGTCATCGCTGAGTGGTTCGGCAATGGCGGCGCGACAGGCTTCAGACACAGGAATGCCGCTTTTAATTAAAGTGGCGGCATAAACCAATAAACGGGTGGATGCCGATTCTTCCAAATCATGATCTTTGAGCTGTCTGATGTGGCTGGCTAAACGGGCCAGTAATCGAGCTAATTTCAAATCAACACCGGCTTCTTTGGCGACAATTTCGGCTTCTAACTCTTTACTGGGGTAATCAAAGCTCATCGACATAAAGCGTTGCTTTGTAGACGGCTTCATGCCTTTGAGTAAATTTTGGTAGCCCGGGTTGTAAGACACCACCAACATAAATTCAGGCGGTGCGTGGAGTAATTCCCCGGTGCGATCGATGGGTAAAATACGCCGATCATCAGTTAAGGGGTGCATCACAACAATGCTGTCTTTACGCGCTTCCACCACTTCATCTAAATAACAAATGGCCCCTTCGCGTACCGCCCGCGTTAATGGACCGTCTTGCCAATATGTTTCACCATCACCAATCAAATGTCGACCAATGAGGTCAGAAGCGGTTAAATCCTCATGACAGGCGACGGTATAGAGTTTGCGCCCTAATTTTTCAGCCATGTGTTGGACAAATCGGGTTTTACCACAGCCGGTTGGGCCTTTTAATAGTACGGGCAATTGATTGCGCCAGGCAGTTTCAAATAAGACCACTTCGTTATTTTGCTGTTGGTAATAGCTCAAAGGAGTGGTTTGTTCAACGGAAGAGGTTATAGACATAATTAGGGGTCATAAAAAAGAGGGCGGCCAAAATGGCCGCCCTGATGGGTTTTTAAATTAAGATTTGAGGGCAGGGTTATTATGTGACACATCGATGTGTTGGTCAGATTCACCTTTCACCAAGAAGCTACACAGGTAAACAATTAAACCAATCAAGAACACAACGCCAGCAGCCTCACGCAGCCAGTAGAAAAACTCAAGTTTATCTTGTACAAGCATATAAGGCAAAGGTTGGTCACCCATGCGTTGTAAATACACCTGGACAATGCCTGCCGCGGTCAGGAATAAAGTAATAAACACCATGGAAATGGTCATCAACCAGAACGACCACATTTCGACCACCTGTGCTTTATTGGAGTTGGCCACGCGACCGCGTAACTTCGGCATGGCATAGGAAATTATGCACAACACCACCATCACATAGGCGCCATAAAAGGCCATGTGTCCGTGGGCAGCCGTAATTTGGGTGCCGTGGGTAAAGTAGTTGACCGGTGCCAGGGTGTGTAAAAAGCCCCAAACACCCGCGCCTAAAAAGGCCATAACACCTGTACCTAAAGCCCACAGGACAGCCACACGATTGGCATGAATACGGCGACGTTTATTAACCATATTAAAGGCAAATAAGGTCATCAGGAAGAAGGGTATCGGTTCTAAAGCCCCGAATATGGAGCCCAACCACAACCAATAACTGGGTGCGCCCATAAAGAAGTAATGGTGACCGGTACCGATGATGCCTGTGATTAGAGCCATGGCCACAATGATATAAACCCACTTATCAATCACTTCTCGGTCAACACCTGTGGTTTTAATCAGCACAAAGGCCAGTAAGGAGGCCAAAATGAGTTCCCAAACGCCTTCCACCCATAAATGCACAACCCACCACCAATAGTATTTGTCCAATACCAGGTTTTCCGGGTTAACAAAGGCAAACAAGAACAGCAGTGCCAAACCCACCAATCCAGTGAGCAGCACCACATTAATCACGGTTTTTCGCCCGGAAATAATGGTCATGCCAATGTTATATAGAAAGCCTAAACAGACAATGACAATACCGACTTTGCCGATGGTTGGTTGTTCCAGGAACTCCCGGCCCATGGTGGGTAAAAAGGCGTTACCACTTAATTCTGCCAAGCGTTGGTAAGGCAGAAGCAGGTAACTGAGAACGATCAAGACACCTGAAATAAAGAACACCCAAAACAGGATTTTGGCCAGTTTGACGGAGTGTAATTCCCGCTGGGACTCTTCTGGAACCAGGTAGTAAGCACCACCCATAAAGCCGAATAATAACCAAACAATAAGCAGATTGGTGTGCACCATACGGGCAATATTAAAGGGGATATAGGGGAACAGAAAGTCACCAATGACATACTGTAAACCCAAAATAATGCCAAAAATAATTTGCCCGACAAACAAGGCGATGGCCGCGTTAAAATACAGTTTTGCAACTGCTTGAGATTGATATTTCATAATTTAACTCCGTTATCCTTGAATGTTGGGTGGCCAGTTTTGAGCGTCAATACCGTTTACATATTTCAGGAATTCAGCGATGGCATCAAGCTCTTCATCCGTGAAATTAAATTGTGGCATCGAACGTCTACCAGGTATACCACCGGCGGGTCGACTAATAATAAAGGCTTTAATGGCTTCTTTGCTTTGTCCGAATCGATCATAAACATTGGCCAGTTCAGGGGCAAAATAAGCACCTTCACCTAAAAGGGTATGACAACCGACACAGTTGTTTTCTTCCCACAGGCGTTTGCCGTGAGCCACTTCTTCTGTGAGGTTTTCACTGTTATCAGTCGCTGGTAGTCTTTGGTGTGTATCAAATGTCAGCACCAAGAACAACAGAATGAAAAACAATGATCCACCGTAATAAATGTTTCTGGCAACACTTTTGGTAAATAGTTCTTTCATGTGATTCTCTTTTTAAATGTTAACAAGAGGC
>QQUO01000053.1 GCA_008501575.1 Pseudomonadota bacterium | reverse complement strand
GGGGTCTCTGATTTAGTGATAGGTTTAACGGTAGTTGCCTTGGGAACATCTTTACCGGAATTGGCGGCCATCATTGCCAGTGCCGCTAAAAAAGAGCATGATTTGGCCATTGGCAATATTGTTGGCTCCAATATATTTAACTTACTCGGCGTGCTTGGTATCTCCGGGGTTATTAATGATTATGAATTTTCCCGTCGATTTTTGATGTTTGATTATCTGTACATGGTTATATTGACAGTATTCCTGTTTTTTGTGTCAATTTATTTTGTACTTAAAGATCGTTTCGTTTCTCGCGTCATTGGGGTTGTTTTGGTGCTATTATATATGGCCTATATGACCTGGTTATTTGTCAGTAAAGCCACATGAAAAGAACAGTCAATCCAAAAGCAGCCATTGCCCAAGCACAGCAGGTGTTTGCCATCGAAAATAAAGCAATTTTAGATTTGCAGCAGCGTATTGGCGCTGATTTCGTGGCCGCAGTCGAAATGATTTTAAATGGCACCGGTCACGTGGTGGTCATTGGTATGGGTAAATCCGGACATATTGCCGATAAGGTTTCAGCAACCCTGGCTTCCACCGGTACCCCGGCCTTTTTTGTACACCCCGGGGAAGCCAGTCATGGTGATTTGGGAATGATAACAAACAATGATATTGTGTTGGCGATGTCTAATTCTGGAGAGACTGAAGAAGTGTTGGCTATCTTGCCGGTATTAAAGCGGATGGGTGTGCCGCTTATCTCAATGACCGGTAAATCGGCATCAACACTGGCTAAAAATTCAGATATTCATATTGATGTTTCTGTGAATGAGGAAGCCTGTCCCCTGGGTTTAGCACCTACGGCCAGCACCACCGCCACCTTGGTTATGGGGGATGCTTTGGCCATTACTTTATTGGAATCACGGGGTTTTACCAAAGAAGACTTTGCCAGATCCCATCCGGCCGGCTCTTTGGGTAAGCGTCTGTTATTGGGAATTAGCGATGTCATGAACAGTGGTGATGATGTCCCTAAAGTTAAAACGGACACCAAATTCAGTGAAGCCTTGTTAGTGATGACCGAAAAGGCATTGGGCATGGTGGCTGTGGTGGATGATGATGATCAAGTATGTGGTGTCTTTACTGACGGTGACTTGCGTCGTTCTTTACCATCCATTGAGCACTTCAAAGATCAGGAGATTGGTGAGTTTATGACCCATAATCCAATCACCATTTATGCCGATAAAATGGCTGTTGAGGCGGCCCAGATCATGGAGAAGAACAAGATACATTCTTTGTTGGTGGTTGATGCGGATAAGCGATTAACGGGCGCTTTAAATATTCATAACTTATTAAGAGCCGGGGTGATTTAATGACCAATCAGTTAACAGATGAGATAATGGCTAAAGCCAAGAACATTAAACTGGTTATTTTTGATGTTGACGGTGTTTTAACAGATGGCGGTTTGTACTTTACCGATGATGGCCGTGAAATGAAAAAATTTAATGTCAAAGATGGCCTGGGTATCTCCTTATTAATTAAACATCACATTGAAGTGGCAGTGATTACCGGCCGGAGTTCTGTCATCGTGGCAGATCGCATGCGTTCATTGGGTGTTAACCATGTATACCAGGGGCGACTGAATAAATTAGAAACATACGAAAATTTGAAAGCAGCTTTGCAAATTGAAGACCAACATGTGGCTTTTGTGGGTGATGATTTGGTTGATATCCCCATTATGGAAAAATGTGGCTTGGCTGTTGCGGTGGCCGATGCACACGAGTCGGTGATTGCCAAAGCTTGTTGGGTTGTCAGTAAAAAAGGTGGTGATGGTGCAGCCCGCCAGGTGTGTGACGTTTTAATGGAAAGCCATAATATAAGCGTTGATGGTTATGTCTTCAGTGGTCAACAATAAATGTCTTTTAAAAACAAACAATTGTTCCTTTTATTGTTCTTTGCGCTGCTGTCAGTGGGGGTTTATCAAGGATTTTTTCGTGAAAATACCGGTATCGATTATGAACCTTTTACCAAAGGCTATGCCTTAACAAATGTGGAAATGCAATCAACAGATGACAGTGGCCAAATTGTTACCCAAATACATGCCCCGAACATGACCCATTATTTGGACAATGAACAAACCGTTATTGAACAACCGACAGTTCATTTATTTACGGTTGACAACACCTGGCAGTTACAATCTCCCACAGCACTTTATCAGCGCAATACCGAATATTTATATTTTCCGGATCGCGTGACTGTGGTATCTCAACAAGCCCCATTAGTGACCATTGAATCATCTCAATTATCCATTGATTTAAGCACAAAAGAAGGCAGTACCCCGGCGGCCATCAGCTTCAATCAGCCGGCTGGAATGATGCAAGGCGTGGGAGCCCATATTTTATTTAACAGCAAACAAATAGAGATATTAAACAATGTATATGCAGAATTTGAACCCCATTAAGATGACAGTAATGGCGCTTTTTTGGTTGCTGGTTTTTAGCTTCTCAGCGAATGCATTGGAAAGTGACCGGCAACAAAAAATTACTTTAGAAGGCGATGGATGTATCTATAAACTCAATATTGGACAAACAGAATGCCCCAAAGGTATGGTGATTAAACAAGGCAGTTTAATGATTGAATCTGATTATGGGTTAATCATCTATAAAGATAACCAGATCGCAACCGTGCAGATGACCGGTGCGCCGGTTCGAATGCAACAACAAATGGACGATGGCAGTCATATGTATGTTCAAGCCAATCAAATTGATTTTGATTATCAGGCGGAAACGGCTTTTTTGAAAGGTGATGTCAGAATAGAAAACAACATCGGAATCAGCACCGGTGATGCCATGGAGTTTAACCTGTTGACCCAAGAGGTGAAAGCCGTCGGGGAGAACAACCAACAATTCCGATTAGAAATCGACCCCAATAATGATTAAAGCGGATAACATTGTTAAAAGTTACCATAAACGAACCATCATCGATTCGGTTTCCTTAACCTTGAATGAAGGTGAGGTGGTGGGTTTGCTGGGCCCCAATGGTGCCGGTAAGACCACCTGTTTTTACATGGTGGTGGGCTTGGTTGATGCTGACAGTGGTCGTATCACCATTGATGATGTTGATGCCACCCATTATGGTATGCATCAACGGGCGCGCTTAGGCGTGGGTTATCTGCCACAGGAAGCGTCTATTTTCAGAAAGCTGTCTGTAGAAGACAATTTAATGGCGGTGTTGCAGTTGCGTAAAGATTTAAACCGTGACCAACGTGAAAATCGCTGTATTGAATTGTTGGAAGAACTCAATGTCGAGCATGTTAAAAACCAATTGGGTATCAGTTTATCGGGTGGTGAGCGCCGCCGGGTTGAAATAGCCCGCTCTCTGGCAATGGAACCCAAATACATTTTATTGGATGAGCCCTTTGCCGGTGTTGATCCGGTGTCAGTTATTGATATCCAGAAAATTGTTTATCACCTGAAAAGTAAAGGAATTGGGGTGTTAATTACGGACCATAATGTGCGCGAGACTTTGGGAATTTGCGACCGTGCTTATATTTTAAATGCCGGTCGGATGCTGACAGAAGGTAAGCCTGAACAAATAATTTCAAACCCTGATGTCAGAAAGGTCTATTTAGGACAAGATTTTTCCATGTGATGCTGTGTTACCCTGTTGCCAATATGAATGACTGAAAAGTCATTAATGCAATTGCTATTTATAGATCCTTTAGGTATATTAAGTGGTAGGAGGTTACAGCAATTAAAACACATTTTGCGATTATCACTCAACACCCATCGAAACCATCGGTTGCATTTGGGTGTGTAAAAAATCTCCCGCATTTTACGAACACCCCCCTAACTTTTTCCCCTCAAAAAATATTTACCTTTGCCAATTATTTGTTGGGTTTTTT
>QQUO01000291.1 GCA_008501575.1 Pseudomonadota bacterium | reverse complement strand
ATGGGCATCAACTGAATATTAAAAATACTGAAATGAACATAGCGACGGAAAAACTCAAAGACCAACGCCAGGGTAAAGGTTGGACCCAACAGCACTTATCTGATATCAGCGGACTTAGCCTAAGAACAATCCAACGGGCTGAAACGGCTGGTAATGTATCTAATGAAACCTTAAATGCCCTGTCTGCGGTCTTTGAAGTCGAGCGTTCCTATTGGCAAGTGGATTCTTTTAGTAAAAAAGAGAAACAGGAAATTTTACAAAAAGGCTGGCGCATTACTTTACAGTCCATGGCTTTGGCACAAGTGATAGCGTTGCTTATGGTTTGGTTATTTGTCGGTTCGATTAATGGTTTATGGTTGAAAATCTTGCTGCCCGCCTGGTTGCTTGTTGGATTATGCTTTTTTGTGGTTCGTTTTACTTCGTATCAACATAATCTCAATTCATACCAAGCATTTAAAGCCATACGGGATAAGTTTAGTCAGCGATAAGTTTTAAACCTATTCCTGATTAGTAATATTTACATGAGTGCTACATGATTCTAAATTCACATATGATACTATATTGATATCACTTATTTAGAGTTAGAATATCACCATGGAAGAAAGAAAAAAATTAACGGTATTGATTGATGCGGATAACATCAGTCCGGCGCTTTGTGAGGCTTTGATTCAGGAGGTGGCCAAATACGGCGTCGCCAGTGTCAAGCGGGCCTATGGGGATTGGACCACGCCCCAACTGAGCTCGTGGAAGCCAATGTTGCATGAGTACGCCATTAGTCCGATGCAGCAGTTTAGCTATACCACCGGCAAGAATTCAACGGATTCATCGATGATTATTGATGCCATGGATTTGCTTTATACGGATAAATTCGATGGTTTTTGTTTGGTAACCAGTGATTCTGATTTTACAAAACTGGCGACTCGTATTCGGGAAGCCGGCTTGGTTGTTTACGGCTTTGGCGAGAAGAAAACACCTGATTCATTGCAGGCGGCTTGTGATAAGTTTGTGTTTTTAGAGGCTTTGGTTCTTCCGTCGAGCGATTCTGGTGCAGAAAAAGGCAAAAAAGTCGCTTCAAAACAGCGAAAAACCAAGAAGCAGCTTAACCAAGACACCAAGCTCATCAGTCTTCTGCGGGGTGCGGTTGAGGCCACATCAGATGATCAAGGTTGGGCAAATATTGCTGCAGTTGGAGCTCATATTGCCAATCAGAGCTCATTTGATTCAAGAAACTACGGTTATCGCAAGTTGAGTGCTTTAATCGAAACCACGGAATTATTTGACATAGAAAAACGCAACCCACGGGGCAAGAACACCTTTGATTTGTATCTGCGAGATAAGCGATTTGCCGAGTAGTTTTTGCCATTCGTTGTAATAGGAATTTAAAACAAACGAGTATAGGTTCTCGTAAATTACTTAGTTTGTTGGTTTTTGGAGTTTATCTTGGTCTTTCAAATGGGTTATGGTGTTTTGGTCGTGAACCAAATACCAGCCACCACCTTCTTTTTTGAAAATAAGACTCAGATAATGATCAAGGTGATATGGTTTGCCATCACGTTCTTTCTCGTTGTAATCAACTAACAATAAAGCACTGCCCATTTGATCCGTTTTTTCAACAGCAATGATTTTGTAATCAAGAGTCCAGTTAGGATCAGCCAACCAGGCTTTTAGTATGTCACGATATTGTTTAGCGTCCTGAAAATAACGTCCATCAGGAAGTATAAATGTCAGTCGATCACCTTGGGTTAAAGTTGTTTCAAACTTTTCATAGTCTTTGGCTTGAATCGCATCCAGGTGACGTTGTAGCGTACAATCGAAGTCACATTCTTCGGCTTGAATTGAAAAGTTTGCAAACAGGATGATTAAAGTGATTAATCGTTTTTTCATATCGATGAATCCTATTGTTATTTTTTTTTATCTTAATCAGGTAAATCTTAGCTTTTAGGTGGGTAAACAATCAAGTCATTAGTGGTTTCAAAGAAAGTTTACCCACCGTTAATTGCCGGTGGTTGGTTTAAACTTTCACCACCATTTTTCCTTTATTCTTGCCTTCAAAAAGATCCATAAAAGCCTGGGGGATACTGTCGAAGCCTTCTCGGATGGTTTCGGTATAGTGTAGTTTGTCTTGTTGTAACCATTCAGCCAATTGCTTAATACCTTGTGGGTGTTTGTCGGCATAATCGAAAATGACAAATCCTTGCATGGATGAGCTGTTTTTGACTAAGAAGGGTTGTACGCTGATGCTTTTAGGCAGTTCGGTGTCATTATAGACAGCGATGGCGCCACAATTCACGGTTCGTGAGAATTTGTTGATGTTAAACAACACGGCTTCAGAGATTTCTCCGCCGACATTATCAAAATAAACATCGACACCATCGGGACAGGATTCTTTGATGGCTTTCACCATATTTTCGGTGGTGTTGTAGTTAATACCGGCATCGAAACCAAATTTTAATTTAAGCATATCAACTTTCTCATCAGTTCCGGCAATACCAACGACCCGTAAGCCCAATATTTTGCCGATTTGACCGACAACACTACCGACGGCGCCGGCCGCACCGGAAACTAATAAGGTTTCTCCTTTTTTCGGCTTGCCAATTTCTGTCAGGCCCAGATAAGCGGTCAACCCGGTCATGCCCAAAATACCCAGGTAAGCCGATAGCGGGGCTTTATCAGGATCGACCTTAAGCAGGCCATCGGTTTTCGCGACCTGGGTTTCCTGCCACTGCAACATCCCGGAGACATAATCGCCTTTGTTAAATTGCTTGTTCTTAGACTCTAAGACTTCTGCAATGATGCCTGATGATATGGGTTTTCCCACTTCAAAAGGTTCAATGTAAGAGGGTGCATCGCTCATTCGGCCTCTTAAATAGGGATCGACCGAAACATAGCGGGTGCTTAACAATACTTCACCGTCTTGTAACGCAGGTATTTCTGAGCTGGTAAATTCAAAGTCTTTCAAAGTCGGCTTGCCAACGGGTCTGCTTTTTAAATTAATTGTTTTTGTGGTTTGCATGGTTTCTCCTTTACGCATTATTATTTTTGAATTAAAGATAGCAGCCATTAATATTATCCACAGAACGTGACAAACCATATGTATGGTTTTAAGTAATATAATGGACAGTTTTGTTATTTATCATTATAAGCTTTTGCTTGTGAGTTTTGAGTAAAGTGACCGGATTAAATTGGATATTAAAGATATTATCCGGATTTCTTTATTGGTTATGCTTTTAATGAAATGCTGCATCGATATCCAACAATGCTTAGCTTTAATAATATTCAATATAATGAACCGGTCGGTAATACCAAGGTCTCTAATAGGTATTAATGATATTTATTTAACCTGAACGAGGTGCTGACTGATGAAAACTTTATTAATGGCAATAACCCTTCTGATACCTGCGATCGCAGTATCAACCACTTGGAGAGAAGCTGAAGTCGATGATCCTATCAACATAGGCGAGAAGTGTTCTGTGAGTAAACCCGGGAGTTACGGCAGTTATATTTATCAGTGGCCTTCAAAATATGACCAGGTATTCTGGCCATTTATTGATGCGAATAATATTTGGTTTTGTAAGTACTCGGGATATGTTTCCTTTATGTCTGATTTCGCAGACTTAGATAAGTCAGAAAAAGAAAGTATATCAGCTTATCTAAAAAATCATAAACTTGAGGAGCCATCTGTGCCAGAATTGCTGGAGGCTCTTGAGCAAATATATGAGCTCAGAAATTTAACACCTGAACGCAGCAATATGCTTTTAAGGGTTTTTGCCAGATGGTATCAGCGGTTTGAAAATACTGAAAAGGCACATAAATACCGACAAAAAGCCTACGCCGAAATCGAAAAAAGTTTAACAACTGAACTGCCTGAAGGTAAAAGGTTAGAGTATC
>QQUO01000063.1 GCA_008501575.1 Pseudomonadota bacterium | reverse complement strand
GCGGGTGGGGCGGCTCATCTGCCCGGCATGGTGGCGGCTAAAACCGCGTTGCCGGTTATTGGTGTGCCGATTCAATCAAAAACCCTCAATGGTGTCGATTCTTTATTGTCCATTGTACAAATGCCTGCCGGTATACCGGTCTTGACCATGAGTATTGGTGTGGCGGGGGCAAAGAATTCGGCATTGGCAGCGGCTTCGATATTGGCCTTGGATCATGCTGAAATTGCCACTGCATTAAACAACTACCGACAACAGCAAACTGATAAAGTCCTCAGTCATCCAAATCCAGCAGAGGGCGCATGAACCCGACGATTGGTATTTTAGGGGGCGGTCAGTTGGCTCGGATGATGGCTTTGGCCGGCTATCCGCTGGGTTTTAAATTTGTGTTCTTTGACCCAAGCGCAAACGCCTGTGCCGGTCAAGTGGGTCGTTTAATCACCGCCGACTATGACAATGAGCTCGCTTTAGAGGAGTTTTGTCAACAGGTTGATTTGGTGACGTTGGATTTTGAAAATGTACCGGTTGCGACGGTCCGTCAAATTGCCAAAAAAAAACCGGTGTTTCCTTCTGCTGAAGTACTGGCCATTGCCCAAGACCGTTTACTTGAAAAACAATTTTGCCATTCAATTGCAGTGCCAACTGCTGATTTTGAACCCATAAATGGACTGTCCGAATTAAAATTTGCCGCCCGCAAATATGATTTTTCTGCCATCTTAAAAACCAGACGGATGGGTTATGATGGCAAAGGCCAGTATTTAATCAGATCGGAACAAGATATTAATCAAATCCCCGCTGATGTTTTTGACAATGATTTGATTCTTGAAAAGCTGGTGCCTTTTGAGCGTGAAGTGTCTGTGATTGTGGTGCGCACGCAGTCCGGAGATATCAAGACATGGCCATTGTGTGAAAATAAACACAAAGACGGTATTTTAACCACCACCATGGTGCCGGCCAAGCCACATGACTTAGATGAAAAAGCTTTTGAATATGCGGTTAAGATGGCGGAATCACTGCAATATGTTGGGGTTATGGTGGTTGAATTCTTTCAAACCACAGACCGGGTTTTGGTTAATGAGTTTGCCCCGCGGGTACACAATTCAGGCCATTGGACGATTGAAGGGGCACACACGTCACAATTTGAAAATCATTTGCGAGCCGGTCTTGATTTACCTTTAGGTGATACCGGTATGAATGGTATGGCCGCCATGCTTAATTGGATTGGTGCTTTTCCTGAAAAGTTACACCATTTAACGGATGTGGGTTTGTATTGGCATATTTATGGTAAACAGGCGCGGCCCGGCCGTAAAATTGGACACGCCACATTAACCGCTGCGGATCCCCAACAATTACATGATAAGATACTGCAATTAGTTAATCGTCTCGGTGTTCAGTTGTAAGCATTATTGCCACAAGCTGCTGTCTTATGAGTATTTGTCTATTCGGAGTAAATCATAAAACTGCTGAAATTGCAGTCCGCGAGCGTTTTGCGGTTGCTGAAACGGATTATAAAAAACACCTTGATCAAGTGTTGCAACATCCAGCCATCGATGCGGCGGTTATCTTAAGTACTTGCAACCGCACCGAATATTATTTATCGGTCAGCTCAACCCGTGATTTCGAAGAATATTATAACGCCATGTTCGGCCAACAAGATAACCAGCAAGTTATCTATAAAATGACCAACCAACAAGCCGTTAATCATTTATTTGCCGTCACCGCCGGTATCGATTCTTTGGTGGTGGGTGAAACCCAAATTCAGGGGCAAGTAAAGACAGCCTTCGAAGCAGCCAGGCAGGTGCGCATCGACAGTGCCTTGGATAAATTATTTCAAATGGCTTTTAAAGCGGCCAAACTGGTCCGTTCAGAAACTGAAATAGGACGCAACCCCGTGTCTGTGGCACATTGTGCTGTGCAATTGGGGCGACAAATATTTGGAGATTTACAAAAACAAAAGTTATTGGTGGTTGGTGCCGGTGAAACCTCTGAGTTGGTCATTCGTTATTTGCTTAATCACCGGGCTGACAACATAACCATCACCAACAGAACCATTGCTAAGGCAGAAAAAATGGCGCGAATTTTCAATACCAGAGTGATGCCCTTAAATGATTTAGAGCAGCGCTTGTCAGAATATGATTTAATATTTACCGCCACAGCCAGTCCGCAGCCTTTAATCACAAAAAAAGCCACCAAGCAGGCGTTGGTCACCCGTAAACACCGGCCCATGGTGATGATTGATTTATCGGTGCCTCGGGACATCGATGAAACCATCAAATCTTTGGATGATGTGTTTTTATACGCGGTGGATGATTTGCAGAAAGTCATTACTGAAAATATGAATCGTCGCCACAACACAGTGGTTGAAGCACGCCGAATTATCGAGGCAGAAGCGACTTTGTATATGCAATGGCTGCGCCGCAAAAAACATCATAACTTACTCAAGCAATATCAAGACAGGGTGGATCAAGAAAAAACCAAAATATTAAAAAAGAAACGTGCCGATTTTGATGAAGCCAGTCTGCAAAAAATGGAGATTCTGGCTCATCAAATCAGCAAAAAAATGGCGCATCCGGTCATGACAGGTCTGCGAAAAGTGATAGAATCTGGCCATGAGGAACACATTAAATTAATGGCTGAACTACTTGATTTAGAAATAGATAATGACACCTGAAATTAATCAAAAATTAGCCATTGCCGAAGACCGCTTTGAAGAAATAACTCGCCTATTGGCCGATCCCGAAGTCATGTCAAATCAAGATAAGTTTCGAGAACTGTCAAAAGAATACGCCCATTTGGAACCATTGATAAATGCCTATCGTAATTATCAATCCGTGCAACAGGAATTAACGGATGCACAAGACATGTTGGCTGACAAGGAACTCAAAGAATTGGCCCTGGAAAGTGTCGCTGAGAATGAATCCAAACTGGCTCAATTGGATGATGAACTTAAAATTCTATTGATTCCCACAGATCCCAATGATGATAAAAATATTTATTTAGAAGTGCGTGCGGGAACCGGTGGTGACGAAGCGGCTATATTTGCCGGTGATTTGTTTAGAATGTATATGCGTTATGCGGAAAAGCAAGGTTGGCAAACGGAAATCATCAGCATGAATGAGGGTGAACACGGTGGCTATAAAGAGGTGATTGCGCTGATTAAAGGCCAGGGTTGTTATGGTGATTTAAAGTTTGAATCCGGTACCCATCGGGTACAACGGGTGCCGGAAACGGAATCGCAAGGACGGGTTCATACCTCGGCATGTACCGTGGCCATTTTACCCGAGGTTAACCAAGTGGAATCGGTGGACATTAACCCGGCAGATTTACGCATTGATACATTTCGATCCTCAGGTGCCGGGGGGCAGCATGTCAACACCACTGATTCTGCCGTCCGCATAACCCACATCCCAAGCAATACTGTGGTGGAATGCCAGGACGAGCGTTCACAACATAAAAATAAAGCCAAAGCCATGTCATTACTGGCCTCTCGCATATTGGCGGCACAGCAACAAGCGATACATTCAGAGCAATCACAACAACGGAAATTACAAGTGGGCAGTGGTGATCGATCACAAAGAATCCGAACTTATAATTATCCACAAGGTCGAATAACCGATCATCGCATCAATTTGACTTTGTATCAATTAGGTGAAATTATAGAAGGTCATTTGGAACCCGTCATTAATCCGCTGAAGCAAGCGCAACAAGCAGACTTGCTGGCACAACTTGGTCAATAACATGAATTTTAAACTCGGCATTTTATTTATATTCGTTATCTTGTTGGTTGGCTGTCAGAGCCCGTCACCTAAAGCCATTCAAACTGAATCGGCTGAAACTGAACAGACAATTTGGCAAGAGTCTCAACAACAAGTAATTGATGCCGTTCGCGCAAAAAACTTT
>QQUO01000025.1 GCA_008501575.1 Pseudomonadota bacterium | reverse complement strand
ATTTCCCCAGTTCGTTGGCAGACTGTGAAGGCGGTATTTGGGATGATACCCGGATGGTCTTATCGACACATAATAATGGCGTCACAGTTCCTGGTAGCAATAACTATAATTGGTTGCAGGGAACTTCAATGGCTGCACCCCATGTAGCGGGTTTGGCGGCTTTAATTAAATCCGTGAACGGTTCTTTAACCCCGGCTGAAGTTGAGCAAATCATTAAAGATTCAGCCGATAACTTTGCTTCGGTGCCTGATCATCAATGTAACACCAGTATTTGTGGTGCCGGTTATGCCAACGCCACCGCCGCGTTACAAAACACCATGGTTACTCTGGGGCCTGATTTAATATTCTCTAATGGTTTTGAATCAGACATTATTTTCAAAAATGGATTTGAATAGTTGGCATTAATTTAAAGTAGTGTTACGAAAAAGCACGTTCATTAGGACGTGTTTTTTTGTTATAATTTAATAAAACCCATATCCCCATAAAAAATGATTGAAGACGCTACACACAATCCCCCGTTGGATGAGCAACTTTATCAACAGTTACGGCATTTGGCCAATTCATTAATGGTTAAAGAACGTGCCGGGCATACCTTATCACCCACAGATTTGGTGCATAATGCCTATTTAAAATTGTCGGTGTATGAGGGTGAATTCCAGGATAAAAAACATTATTACCGAACCCTGGCGCAGCAAATGCGTCGTTTACTCATCGATTATGGGCGCCATAAAGATGCGGTTAAACACGCCGGTGCTATGCAGACCATGCACTACACAGATTCTTTGGGTATTAGCGCTGAGCCAATCGATATGCAATGTTTATGTGATGCGGTTGATGCGCTGGCTGAAATGGATGAACGCAGTCACGATATAACTCAAATGGTCTATTTTGCGGCACTGTCAGTATCTGAAGTGTCTGAAATTATGGACATTTCCTTAGCCACCGTGGAACGTGATTTGAAATTCGGGCGTGCCTTTATCAATGATTTTATTCGTCATGCATAGTTATCAATTTGGACAAAGCCGTGTCTGAAATCGGTCGCCAGGTTAAAGTTTTATTTAATCGCTGTCTTGAACTGCCGTTAGACCAGCAATCAGCTTTTGTGGCCGATTCAAATTATCCGTTAGAGGTCAAACAAAAAGTTCTGGCTTTACTGCAGCATCAAAACAGCGATATTGATATTTCCGGAGAACTACTGGATGCGGTTAAAAATAAGTTAACCATCGATGACTTAAAAGCCGGTGATGTGTTTAATGAATTTGAATTGGTGCGACCCATCGGCCGTGGCGGTCAGGGTGATGTGTGGTTGGCGAAACGAATTGACGGCCAATTTGATCAACAGGTGGCGGTTAAAATTCTTAAACCCATTTTTCAACAAAGAGAAGAACAAAGGTTTCTGGCCGAACGCGCATTATTGGCACAATTATCACACCCGCATATTGCACAACTGATTACCGGTGGTCAGTACTCAGATGACCGTCATTATATGGTGCTTGAGTGGATAGACGGCAGTGATATTATTGCCTATGCCAAAAACAAAAAATTAACCCTAAAACAACGGGTACGTTTATTTATGCAGGTGTGTGAAGCGGTCGCCTATGCCCACCAAAATGGAATTATTCATCGTGATATTAAACCATCAAATGTTTTGGTCGATAACAATGGGGTGGCTAAATTGTTGGATTTTGGGGTGGCCAAATCCAAAGATTTGAATCTGACAGAAACCCAGCAAGAGCAGATGTTGACCATGGCTTACGCCAGCCCCGAACAAATTAAAGGTGAAAAAGTCTCCACCGTCAGTGATGTGTATTCTTTGGGATTATTATTATATGAATTAATAACCTTTAAAAAAGCCCACCAAGTTGATAACAGTTCACCGGCACAACTCATTGAAAGTGTCACCACCCATTTACCATTACCACCCAGTGAATGTTTGGCCCAATCAGATGACAGTGTGTTGTCGACGAAAATTGATCAGGAGTTGGATTACTTGGTATTAATGGCTTTGCGCAAGGAGCCGGAACGTCGCTATCAAACGGTTAATGATCTGATTCAAGATTTAAAAAACTATTTAGACCATAAACCCTTAAAGGCCGGTGGTGACGGTTGGTGGTATCGGGCCAAAAAGTTTTTATTTAGAAATCCGATTGCCACCGCTTTGTTTGTATTGTTATTGGTCGCGGTTTTGATACTGCAAATTTCTTTGGTTCATTTTAATCGACAATTAGCAGTACAGCGTGACCAGGCATTACAGGCACAACAGCAAGCAGAAACCCATGCGCAAATTGCCAATTCAACCAAGGACTTTTTGATTACTTTATTGAATTCCGCATCGCCATTGGGTTCAGGTGGTCAGGAAATTTCATTAAAAGATGTGTTGGCTTTGGGTGAGCGTCAGGTGATTGACAGTTTAAACAACCAACCTGAATTGAAAACCGCGCTGTTGGTAACATTTGGTTCGATTCAACACAATTTAGGGGATTATAAAAAAGCTTATGATTATTATTTACAAGCCCGAGACCTGGCATTAAATAACAGTTTGTTTGAAGAGGCGATATTGGCAGATGCACAATTGGCGTTGAATGCCACCTGGATGAGTAATAATCAACTCAGTTTAGCGCATTTAGATTCCGGCGATAAACTGTTGCCGCAGATTAGTGATGTTAAGGTGCGTAGCCGTTATTATATTATTAAGTCAACCTGTTTAAGCAACATGAAGCGTAAAAAAGATGGCTTGGTCTGGGCGCTCAAAGCCCTGGATGAGTTACAACAATCCGGGGTCGAGGATCTGCGCTTATTGGGTCGGATTCACAATGAATTGGGTGTTGCTTATGCAAATAATGATGATGAAAAATCACTTGAGCATCATCAAAAAGCCTTACATTTCGGTCAACTCGTTTTTGGCAAAATGCATCCCCATACGCACACCCGGATTATCAATAATGCCATGGCCAATCAACGATTGGAGCACTATCAAAAAGCCGATGAATATTTAGTGGAAGCCGAAACCATTGCTGAAAAACTGTATGCAAAAAACCATCCAAGACTTGGTGATTTAGCTGCCGAGCGCGCAGTCTTTTTGCATGACCGTGGGGCATTTTCCAAGGCTTTACCTAAATACAAACAGGCATTGGAATTGGCCGCTATCAATGAAGGCATCGAGTCTTCAGAATACGCAGTTCGTCTAAATAATATTTCATATTTATACGAGGATTTAGGTGATTACCAGCAAGCAGAGGCGGGTTACCGTGAATCAATTCGGATTCGAATTAAAGTATGGGGTGAAAAAAGCATGGGTGTTGCCAGTGCCCGCAGTAACTTATCCAGAGTATTGGCTAAGCGTAATCAGTGGACTGAATCAAAACATGTTACAGAACAAGTCATATCAGCCTATGAAGAAAATGGTCGCAATAATCTTTATAACGAAGTCACCCTGTGGGCCATTGAGTTACAACAAACACCGGCAGGCCAGTGTGGTGTGTTATTGAATGATATGCAGACATTTCTTGATCGGCTTAACCAGGAATCGATTAAAAGTTGGCGTCGGTTAGGGGCACAACTGTGGTTGGGACGATTGTTTTACCAATGCGGCGAAAAGCAAACGGCTGAGTCACTTCTCAAATCAGTATTAACCATTGTTGATAACATCTATTTAGCGGATTCCCAAGGCCATCAAATGGTGACAAAGCAAGCCCATGAAATGCTCAATAACTTGAATCAGCAATTAAACGTCACCGCAACACCGTAACATCTCAAAAAATACGAAGACCCGGGAAAGCCCAAGCTGTTTATTTTGTTAAATATTAGCCGGCAATGGTTTGAATTTTATCAATCATGGCATTTAAACCGTTACTGCGGGTTTGCGATAAATGTGATGACAGACCAATCAGTTCAATGAAATCGGGTTCTGTATCGACAA
>QQUO01000231.1 GCA_008501575.1 Pseudomonadota bacterium | reverse complement strand
GGGTTTCGGAGTACCGCGTAGAAATGTTTCTGCCGGGGTGCCGACAAAGGCCTGATCGCCCTGCCCATGATTGAGGTGTAAACGACGGATACTGCCATCACCGGTTAAAGTCTGCCAATCAGCCGGGCTAAACACATCGGCTTTTACCGTGGCCGGAGGCAGTGCTGAAATATCTTCAATAATGCCAAGACTGACTGCCACCTTACGGGCAGCCCGCATTATGGTTTCGGTAACCACTATCACAGTCACCGTGGCACCGGAAATGGCGTCTAAATTATCACCTATTTTGGGATTGTCATTAACACTAAAATCCGTATGACTGGCCGCAAAATCTTGTAATTTGGATTCCGGAATACCCACCAACATAATGGGTTCGCTGTGGGTCAACACCTCAGCCAATACAATCTTGCCGTCGGGTGTCATTGCCACCAGTAGATTGATTGGTTTACCGGAGTAGGCAGGAATTGGGGTAATATCTATGGTTTCAAAGACATAACCAAGCACCTCATCACCACTCATAATCGCCTGCACAGCTAACTCACTGTCGGCATCAATCAGCCATTCAGCCGTCGGGAAATACGGTTTAATTCGATTAACTTCAGCGGCCTGAGCCAATGACAAACAACAAGACAACCAAATCATGCAAATCATGAGCTTGGAAAAGCGCCCTGTGTAGACCATAAATTTCATATAAACATTTTATAAGCAAATACCCGAGCCTGCAATCACATCGATAAATTTTTGCTCAAAACCGCCCCCAATAAATCTGCCCCGCCCGCTTTCCTCATTAGTCTGGCTGCCTGTCCAGATTTTATGGGTGTTTCGATGCCTGTCCAAGCTTTACCATGTCCCGGCTTTACCGGTTTTGTTCGATTTCTGAGATGTGCTGAGCGAATGATATATCGAGCTGTGATTTATGACACGGCAAACCTTTCTATTTGGCTATTTTGCAGATGGCAGAAGTGAACAGGTGGTAAGTACAAAGGTCAAAGTGTTGGCTACAAGGATTTTGCCACCGGATGGGTTGGTTGAACTTGGTTTTTACCACCGGTTTTAGCTTGGTACATGGCTTCATCGGCACGGCGCAATAACTTTTCAAAAGTCGCGACCGGTGGTTGATTGCTGGCCACACCTAAACTAACGGTGATTTTTAATTGAACGTTTTCCACTAATATCATGGTCTCAGCCACTTGTTGCCGGATGGTTTCGGCAATGCCATGGGCACGACCTTTATTAACATTTGGCAGCAACAATAAAAATTCTTCACCACCGATTCGGCCCAGCATTTGATCATCGTTGAGTCCAGCACACATACTCTTGACCACCTGTTGAATCACCACATCACCGACGGCATGACCATAATCATCATTGATGGGTTTAAAATCATCAATGTCGATGATGATAATAGAAAAATTTAGTCGCCGTTGCTGACAGTGCTGTAACAGTCGACGACCTTCTTGAATGATGTGACGGCGATTGGCAATATGCGTGAGGTAATCGGTTTGGGCCCGAATTTGGTAGTGTTTTTTTGCTCGGTATAAGAACCAGGCAATCACAATGGCCACCAGCGCAAACAAACCAACCACTATGGCGGTTAATTGATTGATGCGTGTTTGCTTTTGTTGTTGTTTAAGTAGTAATTCGTTTATCGCCAATTGGTGCTGAGAGGCTTGATTTTGCAAGGCATCAATGGTTTCACTAAAACTGAGGGATTGCAAAGCCACGGCATTTTTCACAAACAGACGTTTATTGGCTTCAGTTTTATCGAACAATTCCCACAATTTTTGCAAAGCCTGTTCTGTTTTTTGTTGCGCGTACAGTTGAATAATGACGGCTTGTTGGGCGGTGGTGTCGGCATTGATGTCGGCAATGTCCGCAAGATAATTATCCGCGGCTTGAAAAGCCTGATCATATTGTCCTAAACGAAAGTGGGCAATGGCCAGCTGACTTTCGGCAACTTTAATAAAATATTGTTCCGGTGTTGTGTCTCTTAATGCCAGCGCTGCCTCAAAGCCAGCCACCGCTTGCTTAAAGTCCTTTTGCGCAATTGCCAGGCGCCCGGCATTAAATTCGGCAAAAAACTCAAAATCACTAAAATCAGTGTGTTTGTCAGCCATATTAAACAAATCATTAACATGTGACTCGGCAAGCTGCCAATGTCCCAATTCCACCGCTTCATTGGCCATGTTGTGCAACATATTAAAGACATCTTGGGTGTCGTCCATGTTAAGCCACAATTGGTGGGCTTTTTGGTAATATTCATAAGCGGGTTGGTGGACTTGATTGGCGCGATATAGGTTTCCGGTGGCGTTGTATATCATCGCCAATTGACTGTGTGATAAGTTATTTTTTTGCACCACCTCGGCGGCTTCAGTTAAAACCGCAAGACCCTGGCTCAATTCATCAAAACCATTTTGATAACAAAAAGCCAACTGCACCAAAGACCCTGCCAAAGCCTCCGGATGGTCAATTTTTCTGGCAACTGCCACCGCTTCTTTACGATCTGGACAATAGACCTTGGTGTCATTGCTTTGCAGGTATTTCATGTATGCCAAGTCCAATAGACTTGTCACCAAGCCCGGATCGATTTCATTGAGACTTTTAAACAATTCGATGGCATGATTGAATTGTTCGATGGCCCCGTTAATATCATCATTGACTTCCAAAGCCAGTCCCTTGCGATGATAAAAATAAGCTTGATCAAGCACCGGCCATTGCCCGATTTCTGGTTCATACTGTTCGACCCAAATCATCTTATCTTGATCGGATGTCAGTGCTTGAAACCGGGCATCCGCAGTGGCAAAATCGGTGGCATTAACCGGACTCACAACTGCAAATAACATCAGTAAAATTCCGACAAAAGTTATTTGAGCCATTAATTTAAGCATCTGTTAGCCAATATACTCATAACTTTAAAGACACATTAGTATACGACACCTTTACGAAGTATGTATAAAAACCTCCTGTTTTGCTACCGCTTGTGATTCTTTTTGTGTGGTTTTTAGTGTCCTTCAATAACGCTGTAATCATGGCTGATGGCGACACTGTTTTCCAGCATTTTTGACACCGAGCAGTACTTATCGGCGGATAATTTCACCGCTCTGGCCACTTGTTTAGGGTTCAGGTCGACCCCGGAAACAGTGAAATGTAAATGGATTTTAGTGTACACCGCCGGCACGGTATCAGCCCGTTCACCGGTGGCTTTAATGCTGATGCCGCGCACCTGCTGACGGGCTTTGCTGAGAATCATTTTGACATCAATGCCGGCACAACCGGTTAAGCCCATTAACACAACTTCCATTGGGCTCGGGGCTCTTTTGCGATCATTGCTGTGCACCTGAGCATCCATAATCAGACTTTGGTGATCTTCATTGCTGCTAATAAAAGTGAAATCATTAACCCAGTCTGTTTGAATTTTGACAGTTGCCATGTTTATATCCTAATTAAGTGGCGACCAAGCCGGTTCACGGACACTGCCGTCGGACAAGACCAGATCATTGGTGGTTTGGCCATCCAGGGAAACGGCTCGCAATACCCCCTGGTTTTGGGCATTTTTAGTGGCATATAAAACCATTGAACCATTGGGTGCAAAACTGGGCGATTCATCCAAAGGGCCTTTTGACAGCAGTTGCAAGGTTCCAGAAGGTCGGTGCAACAAACCTATTTTAAAATTATTGCTGTTACCATGGACTAAGGCGAGGTAAGTTTCATCCGGGGATAAACTGGCACGGGCGTTGTAATCACCTTCAAAAGTAACGCGGCTAACATCCTTTGAGCTTAACTCAATCTGATAGATATGGGGTTTTCCACCACGATCAGAGGTAAAAAAGATTCTGCGACCGTCTTGTGACCATTCCGGTTCAGTGTCTATCGCCCAGTGGCTGGTGAGTTGGGTCACTTTTTGGTTGGATAAATCAATGGAGTAGATATCCGCATTACCAC
>QQUO01000185.1 GCA_008501575.1 Pseudomonadota bacterium | reverse complement strand
AGTTTAATACCACAATTAAACGCTGAGTTAGTGGCATGGGTTAAACGCCATTGTACCGGCACGGCCGTGATTTTAATCAACGCGGAAGTCGAATTGCCTGATTTTTGGCAACAACGGTTGTTGGCACCATTTGATCATGACTCCGTGGCAGCAGTCACGGCCCTGACCTGCGACAATTATCTGTTATCACCGTTGCCCGCAGACTTTGAATTTAAGGGCACAGCTCAGCAATTGGATGCCTTTGTTAGTGTGTTGGCACCGGCCAAAACCTTTTTATCGACCACTTTTAATCCGGCCATATTGGCGTTGGCCGATATTAACCAGCTGATGTCTTTAGACCTGGTTCATGTAACGGCCAATTTATTGGTACAAGCGCACAGTGATGGGCCCTTATTAACATCTGTGCCTAATATCGGTGACCAGCATCCTTTACCGGCCCATCCGATGGCGGCTGTACAATGGCTTATCGAACAGCAACAATCCGGTCGTTTATGTGGCATTGATTATCCGCTTTTTAATGGCAAGGCCAATTTATTACACGTGGTGATGGACTGGGGAGGCGGAGTGCGCCAATGGCTGCAGGATTTTATTGCGACCGACGTTGATCATAACCATTTTGTGCTGGTCAGCCAGGGTGAGTATTATCGACAGCGTTATGGAGAAAAATTCAGTCTTTATTATGGTGATTATGACGGCTTATTGTTAGCGCAATTTGAATTAACACCAAGTATTGATACCGTGGTGGTTAGTCATCAGCCCTATCAGGCAATGTTGTCAAAAATCATCACCGATTATGACATCGCCGGTTTAATGGTGTCGTCCTTGATTGGTCATGCCATGGATTGTTTAAGCACCGGCTTGCCGACGGTGCGGGTGTTGCATGATTATTTTCCCCATTGGCCCAGTTTAGATGCCCGTTTGGATACAGACACCATTGGTCATGATCTGTTGGCACAAATATTGCAAAATCATGATGAAACGCCGTTTGCCGACTTAGATGAAAATCAAGTCAGTCAATGGCAAAGAGCCTTAAACAGTAAATTATCAGCCAGTCAGGTTCAAATTGTGGTACCTGATCAGTCGGTTATTGATAATATCCGAAAACTACCCCACAGCGACTGCTACCAAAAAGCAGTGGTCATCCCGCATGGTGTAAGCCCGCTTAAAGCCATTAATTATCAGGCAAAAAAAGAACCCTTTACAGTCCTTGTTTTAGGCCGTTTGATTGCCGGCAAGGGTAAGCACTTATTGCGACAAGTAATGGCTCAAGAGGGCTTGGCTGATGTGCAATGGCTGTTGTTGGGTTGTGGTGATGGTGGTGATGATTTTAAGGGTTACCATCGGGTTAATGTCATTAAAAATTATCAGCGGACTCAATTGCCAGAGTTGTTAACTAAACATTCGCCCCAATTGGCTTTAATTCCGGCGGTGGTGTCAGAAACCTTTAGTTATGTGCTCAGTGAATTACAAATGATGGCCATACCGGTGCTGGCAACCCGCGTCGGGGCCTTAAATAATCGTATAATAAACCGCGAAAATGGTTTTTTAGTCAAGGCTGATGGTGAAGAAATAATTCAGCGGTTGTTAGCACTAAAGCAACAACCTGAGTTGCTTAATGCGGTGCATAAAAACTTATTAAGCCTGTCTCCGAAATCCTTATCACAAATGGTGACTGATTATCAGGCGATTATGGTGGACATAAGCCCAGTGGCGAAAGGTGAGAATTACCAAGGGTTAATGCAAGCTGATATTAAAGCGGAACGTTTGTTACAACTTAATGCACAATATCTGCGCTTAACTGAACTTAATCAACAGCTCTATACAGATTTAACCGAAAAAGTCGACTGGGCCAAAGAACTGGACCAACAAGTGGCTCATTTAACCCATAATTTAGAACTGGCGCGTGATGAAAGTGTGAATTTAAAGGCGCAATTAAATACAGTTCAAAATCAATTAAAATTATCGCAACAGGCTCATGAACAGGCTGTTTTAGAGCTGTCCAAAAAAATGGATGATTTGCAAGAGGCTCTGAATGAGGTGTCGCAAATACTGAATCACAAGAAAATTCAGATTGAACAATTAAATCAGCAGCAACAAGTACTCACCCAAGAACGAAATCAAGCGCGCGATTTGGTGGAGCAAATGATGCGTTCTCGTTCATGGCGATTGACCCGACCATTACGGGGTCTGGCACGTATTTTGCGGCATTTAAAAAACAAAATAAGCTATCGTTTTCGACAATTGTTAGGTTTGCCCAAGCGCGTTAATAACAGCGTGAAAACCCGTGGCGTTAAAGCCACCTGGCAGCTGGCAAAACAGAAATTAAACCGCAATAAACCCCAAGCGCTTGATAAGGCCAAAAATATCAGTGTCGATTATCAGCCTTTGCAATTAAATACTTCACAGCAGCCGGTGGTTAGTGTGATTATACCGGTATATAACCACTTTCAACACAGCTATCATTGTTTGCAGTCCATTAGTGAAATCAATGATCAAACCGCGTTTGAAGTGATCGTGGTGGATGATTGCTCCACAGATGAGACCAGCAATAAAATGTCATTAGTCTCCGGTATTCGTTATCACCGACAAGCACAAAACGGGGGCTTTATTCGTTCATGTAACCAAGGGGCAAAATTGGCCAGGGGCGATTATTTGTTGTTTTTAAATAATGACACAGAGGTTAAAAACCAATGGTTAGATGCCCTATTGGATACATTTACACAACAGCAGAATGTGGGTTTGGTGGGCAGTCAGTTGCGCTATCCGGATGGTCGTTTGCAGGAAGCCGGCGGCATTGTTTTTAGTGATGCTTCGGGTTGGAATTACGGGCGCTTAGAGTCCCCTGAGCAACCGGAAGTGGCCTTTGTTCGTGCCGTTAGTTATTGCAGTGGTGCCAGTATTATGGTGCCGACCGCATTATTTAAAGAGCTGGGCTGTTTTGATGAGCGTTATGTGCCAGCTTATTATGAGGATACCGATTTAGCTTTCGCGGTTCGGGCAGCCGGCTTGCGGGTTTTGTATCAGCCACGCAGTCAGGTGATTCATTTTGAGGGTATTTCCTCGGGAACGGATTTAAACAGTGGTATTAAAAAATACCAGCTTATTAATCAACAGAAATTTGCCGACAAATGGCAGCATGCCTTAACACATCAACCACCACCGGGTGCGGCCATTGAACAAGCCCGTTTTCAAGAAAGCAATAAGCGTATCTTAATTGTTGATGCCTGCACCCCGACGCCTGATCAAGATTCAGGGTCATTGCGGATGCTCAATATCATACAAATTATGCAAGCACTGGGCTTTCATGTCAGTTTTATGCCGGAGAATATGGCCCACTTTGGTACGTATACCGAACAATTACAGCAACTGGGTGTGGAATGTGTTTATGCGCCGACCTATGCCTCACCGGTGGATTATTTGGCCAAAAAGGGACAGTATTTTTCGGTGGTTATGCTGTCACGTTACTATGTGGCACAGCCGTTATTAAAATGTCTTAAAGACTATGCAGCAAACGCGCAATTATGGTTTGACACCGTTGATTTACATTATTTGCGGGAACAGCGTATGGCAGAATTAGCGGCTGATAAGGCGGCATTAAAAACTGCCAATCAAACAAAAATCAAAGAACTGGCTGTGGCCCGGGCTTGTGATTTAACACTGGTGGTTAGTCCCTATGAGCAGTCGGTATTGGCCAAAGAGCAGCCTGATTTAAAGGTTTCGGTGTTGTCCAATATTCATGAAATCTTTGGTTGTCAAAAAGATTATCAGCAACGCCGGGATATTGTGTTTATGGGGGGCTATCAGCACACCCCAAATGTTGATGGTATTTGTTGGTTTGTGGCCGATATTTGGCCGCAAATTCATGCCGAATTACCGGATGTGGTGTTGCATATTGTGGGCTCTAAAGCACCTGATAAAGTGGCTAAATTGGGGCAGCTACCGGGCATTCAATTTCATGGAT
>QQUO01000182.1 GCA_008501575.1 Pseudomonadota bacterium | reverse complement strand
CATGGTAAAGAGCGTATGGATAATCACACCAAAGAACACTTGAAAGAATCACCGTGGGTGGTAACTTTACCGCTTATTTTATTGGCCATACCTTCAATCTTTATCGGCTGGATGACCATTGAACCAATGCTGTTTGGTGGCTTTATGGATGATGCCATTGTGGTTAATGCCGGCAATGACGTGGTTAAGGAATTGGGTCTGTACCATTTTGACAGTCCGGCTGGTTTCACAATCCACGGCATTATGGCAACACCTTTTTTCTTGGCTTTACTGGGATTTGCAGTGGCCACTTGGGTGTATCTGAAAAAACCCGGATTATCGACCAAAATTAAAAAACGAATGGCACCGTTGCACCGCGTGCTCATTAATAAGTATGGCTTTGATGACTTTAACCAAAAGTATATTGTTGGTGGCACCATAAAGTTGGGTGAGGCTTTGTGGAAATGGTCTGACAGTCGTTTTATTGACGGATTAATTGTCAACGGCAGTGCCAAGTTTATTAATGGTGTGTCTAAATTAATGCGGCCATTCCAGTCAGGCTATGTTTTCCACTATGCCCTGGTGATGGTGGTTGGTGTCATCGTATTTATTAGTTTTTACCTTTTTTAATAGGCAGTCTTAACTATGTTTGAACATTCATTATTAAGTACACTTATTTGGCTGCCCATGATTGGTGGCCTATTGCTGCTGGCTCTGGGACAACAACGCGCCGGTATGGTTAAGTTTTTGGCTTTGGTCATTTCTTTGGCGACATTTTTATTGAGCATTCCGTTGTGGACACAGTTTGACGGTGGTACAGCTGCCCTCCAATTTGTTGAAAATGTGGTTTGGATTGATGCCTTGAATATCCATTATCATCTGGGTGTTAACGGTATAGCCATGCCGTTAGTGATTTTGACCACAGTGATAACGGTGTTGATTGTTATTTCTGCCTGGCGGGTTATTGATAAGCATGTGCATCAATATATGGCTGCCATGTTGATTTTGGAAGGCATGCTGATTGGTGTATTTAGTGCCCATGATGCCATGCTGTTTTATTTATTCTTTGAAGCGATGTTGATACCGATGTTTATCATCATTGGTGTGTGGGGTGGTCCCAATCGCGTTTATGCCACGATAAAGTTTTTCTTATATACATTTTTAGGTTCGGTCATGATGTTAATTGGCCTGATCTATTTGTATATGCAGGGACAAACCTGGAATTTAACGGAATTAGCGGCATTGCCACTGACGATGACTGAACAAACATGGTTGTTCTTCGCCTTTTTCGCTGCTTTTGCGGTAAAAATTCCGATGTTTCCGGTTCATACCTGGTTGCCTGATGCCCATGTTGAAGCCCCCACCGGAGGTTCTGTGGTGTTGGCGGCGATCATGTTGAAAGTGGGTGGTTACGGTTTTATCCGTTTTTCTTTACCGATTCTCCCCGACGCAAGCCAAGAATTTACCTGGTTATTAATTACCTTGTCGTTAATAGCGGTGATCTACATTGGTCTGGTGGCAATCGTTCAAAAAGACATGAAAAAACTGATTGCCTATTCATCGATTTCACACATGGGTTTTGTGACTTTAGGTATTTTCCTGGTGTTTATGTTAATTAAAACAGATGGCAACAGTGATATGGCCTTAACAGGTGCCGTCATTCAAATGGTTTCCCATGGATTCATCTCAGCCGCCTTGTTCCTTTGTGTGGGTGTTTTATACGACCGGTTACATACCCGTATGATTCGTGACTATGGGGGCGTGATTAATACCATGCCGTGGTTTGGTGCCTTTTTTGTGTTTTTTGCCATGGCCAACTCAGGATTGCCCGGAACGTCAGGTTTTGTCGGTGAATTCACTGTTATTTTAGCCAGTTTTCAGGCCAATTTTTGGATTGCATTCTGTGCCGCAATTTCTTTGATTTTGGGTGCTGCTTATTCTTTGTGGATGATAAAGCGGGTGGTTTTTGGATCCATTACCAATGAAGCAGTGGAATCGATGCAAGATGTGAATTCCCGAGAATTCTTGGTGTTGGCCATATTGGCTATTTTTGTTTTGGTTCTGGGTGTGTGGCCTGAGCCATTGGTTGAGGTCATGCGTGCTTCTGTGCAACAAGTGATTGAACACGTGTCTGTGAGTAAGGTGATTTAATATGTTTGGATGGTCTGAATTAATTCCCGCATTACCGGAGCTGTTGGTGTTGGCTATGGCCTGTGTGGTACTTGTTGTGGGTTTATACTCCACAAATCGAAATGGCGGCGGATTCATCGTGTTTTTATCCGTGCTAACCATGCTATTTGCCATTATTATCACGGCCAAAGACCATGTTGCTACGGTCGAATTTAGCCGTCAGTTGCTGTTTAATGGCACATTTATTCGCGATGGTTTTGGCGACATGCTCAAAATTGTGGTCTATATTTTGATGATTGCCGTGTTCTTTTACGCCAAGCAATATTTACGCACCAATCAAAATGTTCGTGGCGAATATTTTGCCTTATTGCTGTTTGCCACTTTGGGCACAATGGTGATGATTTCGGGGCATAATTTTATCAGCCTGTACCTGGGCTTGGAATTGGTGGCATTAAGTTCCTATGCCTTGGTGGCTTATAATCGAACGGATATCAAAGGCAATGAAGCGGCCATGAAATACTTTATTTTAGGTGCCATGGCTTCGGGTTTATTCTTGTATGGTGTGTCACTTTTATATGGCGCCACCGGCACCTTGCAGATTGACGAAATTTCATCGGCCATTGCCCGGCAGGATAATGATTTGATGTTGGTTTTGGGGCTTATCTTTATTTTGGTTGGGATTGCTTTCAAACTGGGTGCAGTGCCTTTTCACATGTGGTTACCGGATGTGTATGAAGGAGCCCCTGTGGCCACCACATTGTTTTTATCTTCAGCGCCTAAAATAGCAGCTTTTGCCTTAGCGGTGCGAATACTCAGTCAAGGTATGGAGAATATCTTTGACTATTGGCAACCGATGGTGGCCACCCTGGCATTACTGTCGATTGTCATCGGTAATATATTTGCTTTACAGCAAGAAAATTTAAAACGTATGTTTGCCTATTCCACCATTTCCCATATCGGCTTTATGTTATTGGGATTGGTCGGCGGTGCCGATGGTGTGGCAGCGGCCATGTTTTATATTATTGTTTACCTCATCATGGCTGTGGGTGGCTTTGGGGTTATCGTGCTGTTATCGAGTAAAGGTATTGAAGCCGAGAAAATCAGTGATTTTAAAGGCTTGAATCAACGCAATAGCTGGTATGCTTTTATGATGCTGCTGATTTTATTTTCGATGGCAGGGGTTCCTCCATTGGTGGGTTTTTTCGCTAAACTGTATGTCCTGCAAGCTGTTATCGCAGCGGGTTACCTGTGGTTGGCGGTGTTGGCGGTTATCTTTGCCGTCATTGGCGCTTTCTACTACTTACGGGTTGTTAAAGTGATGTATTTTGATGAGTCAGAGACCGATCAGGCGATTGATGTTAGTTTTGATGTTAAGGCTGTCTTGAGTGTCAATGCCCTGGCTCAGTTGGGCCTGTTGGTAATTTTACCGGTGTTGTTCCAATTTTGTATCTACGTCACTAAAACACTTTAATAATGGCCAAGCAAGGGATACAAGTCGGACTTATTATGGGATCGCAATCTGATTGGCGCACCATGCGCCATGCGGCGTCTCTGCTGGATAAGTTGGCCATTGCTTATGAACAAGAAGTGGTTTCCGCCCATCGCACGCCCGATAAACTGATGGCTTATGCCGACGGTGCTGCAGCTCGCGGTATAAAAGTTATTATCGCGGCAGCGGGTGGGGCGGCTCATCTGCCCGGCATGGTGGCGGCTAAAACCGCGTTGCCGGTTATTGGTGTGCCGATTCAATCAAAAACCCTCAATGGTGTCGATTCTTTATTGTCCATTGTACAAATGCCTTCCGGTATACCGGTCGTGACCATGAGTATTGGTGTGGCGGGGGCAAAGAATTCGG
>QQUO01000104.1 GCA_008501575.1 Pseudomonadota bacterium | reverse complement strand
GACATCTTCAGGCTTAAACTGTAATAATTCGGCATCCATTGAATTATAAAACTGGTGTTCAATGCCTTTATTTTTTAACATTTTGTGTAGCCAATATTGACCCGCTGAATCCAAAGTGGCATGTGACAAGCTGCCATCGGGTTGTTCTTCCACTAACCAAACAAACACATTCGGACGATTTGGCGGCCATAATGGCACATTACGATCAATTAACATTTGATTGAGCTTGGCACTGTCAGTCACCACATGAAACCACAAGCCGGAATAAGCAATGCCTGGAGGCAACTGTTCATAATAATGACGCAACACCGTCTTTTTTAAAGAATCATCCAGCCAATCGCGTTGCATTATTTCAGCTTCACTTAATCCACTTTTTTTACTGATGACTGCGGTTAATGCCGCCATAATTTGCTCATTATTTTGTGACAATTGACGATCCACCAAGGCGGCGGCGGTGTTTAAATTATCCATTTGTGCGGTGGCTGCTGTGGCCAATAAACACAGCATATAAATCATTTTTTTCATGGCTCTAATTATAATGGAAGATATCAGCAATAAAACAATTAATCCCAATCAGTCAGGACAAAATCTTAATAAACGAGCATCACAGCCATGTATGGCTAAGTCATTGCCTCAACAATTGCTTAAACTTGTGGGTTTTTTTAACACACAAGCACAGCAATCGAATACAATTGCACATGCCTTAAAAACATTAACTTCATGACTAACAAAAAACCCTATACCTATCAACAAGCCGGTGTGGATATTGCTGCCGGTAACGCTCTGGTACAACGCATAAAACCATTTATTAAACAAACCCACCGTCCGGGTGTTATGGGTTCTTTGGGGGGTTTTGGCGGTTTGTTTGATTTATCACAGGTGGATTGTGATAATCCGGTGCTGGTATCAGGCACTGATGGCGTTGGTACCAAATTAAAATTAGCTCAGCAAATGAACAACCACAGCACAATCGGTATTGATTTAGTGGCCATGTGTGTTAATGACATTATTGTCATGGGTGCTGAGCCTTTATTTTTCCTGGATTACTATGCCTGTGGCCAATTGGATAATGACCAAGCCACTGAAGTCATTAGAGGTATCGCTGAAGGCTGTCGTTTATCAGGCTGTGCCTTGATTGGCGGTGAAACGGCGGAAATGCCCGGTATGTATCAAAATAACGACTATGATTTAGCCGGTTTTGTGGTCGGTGTGGTGGATAAAACCAAAATCATCGACGGCCGTAATATTCAAGCAGGGCATCACATTGTTGGCGTGGCTTCCAGCGGCCCACACAGTAATGGTTATTCCCTGATTCGTCGCTTGATTGATGATTATCAATTGGATTTAACAGCAACTTTTGATGACAGTACATTGGGCCAAAAACTATTACAAGCCACCACCCTTTATCCCAAGCCAGTGTTAAGTCTGTTGGACAATGAAGCACCCATTTTAGGGATGGCTCACATTACCGGTGGCGGCTTAATGGAAAATATAAATCGCGTTGTTCCCGAAGGATTGGCGGTTGAAATTAAACGCGGTAGTTGGACCATGCCAAGAATTTTTAGTTACTTACAAGAACTGGGCAATATTGCAGAAAACGAATTGTTTAAGACCTTTAACAGTGGCATTGGTTTGTGCCTTATTGTGCCTGAAAACGCAGTCAATGAAACCATCAGCCATTTTCAATCACAACAATTAGACGCTTGGTCAATTGGCCGGATTACCAAACACACCGGCCAAGATGTGACTGTGGTTTAATGCGTATTGTTGTTTTTATCTCCGGTCGAGGCAGCAACCTCCGAGCACTACTTGAGCACCAGGAAAACTACACCATTTGTCATGTTATTAGCAACCGTCACCAAGCGGCTGGATTAAGCATTGCTCAAGAATACAGAGTACCAACGACAGTAATATCTTGGCACGATGGCGCCAAAGCTGAAGCTCAGGCACTCACCCTACTCAATGACATCAAACCGGATTTAATTGTATTGGCCGGATTTATGCGGGTATTATCGGCAGATTTTGTAACCAAATTCAGCCATAAAATCATAAACATACACCCTTCTCTTTTACCACTTTATCCGGGTCTTAACACCCACCAGCGGGCATTAAACGACCAGCAAATCAAGCATGGTGCCACCGTTCACTTTGTTGATCAAAACTTGGATCAAGGCCACCGAATCAGCCAATGCCATATCCGAATTGGTCCTGAAGATACCGCAGAAACTTTAGCCGCGCGCTTATTGTCCAAAGAACATAAGCTATTAACAACCACCGTCGATAAAATTGCCACCGGCCAAATTTATTGGCAAGATAAGCATCTTTATTATAATAATCAAGTGATAACCCAGCCCCTTGTATGGCCAGAAATATAATAACATTAATAATTGCCTTCATTGCTATTTGTTACTTAGCCAGCAATGCTCAGGCACAACCGCAACCATTCACTGCCACCTACGACGTGTATGAAGATGGTGCGATAAAAGCCACCTTAACCACATCCCTGACAAAAACTGGCGAACAGCAGTACCGGATCACTGACATAACCACCGGTACCGCCGGTTTAGCCTCTTTACTGAATTTCAGACGCACTGAGCAGACTGATTTTATTTATCGTGATATGACCCCTGAAGTGATTCATCACAGCATGCATCAAAAAGTGGCATTCAAAAACAAGCGTTATGAGTTTAGCCACCAACCGGGAGAAACCGACTACCACGGTGTTGACCACAAAAAAACTTTTCAGATTACGAGCGAACAACCCTTGCTCAGTACCCAGCTCATGTCATGGCAGTTGGCTCAACAGGTGTGCCATAATCCCCAAAGCAACATGCAGTGGTCCATATTGAAATCCACTCAAGCAAAAACATATTATTTTAAAATTGTGGCAGTGGACAACCATAAAACACTGGTTCATCGCCTATATCCGAATCGACCAGATAGAAGCACGGCCATTTGGATTAATGGCAAAGACTGCCACATCGAAGAAATCACCTATCGTGAGAATAAAAAAACCGTCAGGACCGTACTTGACAACATCACTTTTCAGCAACCATGAAAACAACGAAAACACCGATACCAACCCGAAAAGAACTGCTTATTTTAACGGTGATGTGGCAATTAGGTCCCACCACGGTACGTGCCGTACATGACCACCTGAAACAACGACAACAAACCACCACCTACACCACCACCTTAAAAATGATGCAGGTCATGCTGGAAAAAGGATTGCTCAAAAAAAACAGCGAGCCGGTGGCCCATATTTATACACCCAAGATATCGCAAGAAACCACACAAATTCAACTTATCCAGGATTTAATCAGCCGAGGATTTTATGGCCAATATGAAGACTTATGGCAATTGTTGAAAAAAATAAAAAAATCTCAATAGCAACTCAATAATAAATAATGATAAAGTAAATCATAACTTGTGCGAACAAAATCCTTATGTCGAATATTCATATTAACTACCCCATGCCATGTAGCTTAGAACAGAGTAAAGAAGTTATCCAGGAATTGCTCAATGACCTGGCTGAGAAATATTATATTCACCACCACGCCATTGGCGAAAACCATTACCAATTAAAAGGCAGTGGCATTAAAGGTGAAGTCAAGTTAGACCACCAAGAACTCATTGTCACAGCACAACTCAATTTGATGATGATGGCTTTTAAACCGATTATTGAAAAAGAAATACACAATCAGCTCGATAAATCATTTGCCCATTTAAGCTGAATTTTGCAAAAAAAACCGGCATCTAAGCCGGTTTTTTAATGTCATTGGTTGATTGTGCTTATGATTTTCGTTTAATGACATCATGTAATTCTTCAGCGGTTCTGACGTAAATCGAAACCGGTTCAATATGTCGGTATAAAATCTCTAAATTCTTATCCAATAAATAAACCGCCCGTTTCACCCCAAACCAACCAAAAGCTTTATATTGTTCAGCCACTTCACCCTTGTCATCGCTGAGCATAACAAAAGGTAAATCATGCTGTTTCTTAAATGCCTTAATGGTTTTGATGTCATTTCCGGAAATACCAATCACTTCCACACCTTGTTTTTTAAAAGCGTCGGCTTCTTCTTTGTAATCTAAAAATTGTTTTTCACAAATTGGTAAGCCATCACCCGGATAAAAAACCAACATTATTTTACTCTTGGCTTTCGAGGATAATTTAAAAGGCTTGCCATTATCGGCAATTAACGAAAAATCAGGGGCTTTATCACCGGTTTCTAAAGACATAATTAAATTCAATACTCAAGGAAAGCGCGTATTTTAGCCGTTTTCACTACAAATAAAAAGGCCACCACTGTTTACACAGAAAATAAAGGGTCAATGTCACTAAAAAATTCTGGAAAAAGCCGTGTAATTAAGATAAAGTACGCAACCCAAGTGGGAGACGGTATGTTAAACGTTTATCACACAATGCGGAGAGATGGCAGAGCGGTTGAATGCACGCTCTATACGGTTTCTTAGTTAAGGCTTCTTTGGCTGCGCCAAAACCGCCATAACACGAAACCTGAGCTGGTCTTGTCAAGACCGGTGCTTTTCGTTGATACAGAGCTGATAACTCTTTAAACTATCACACAATGCGGAGAGATGGCAGAGCGGTTGAATGCACGCTCTATACGGTTTCTTAGTGAAGGCTTCATTGGCTGCGCCAAAACCGCCATAACACGAAACCTGAGCTGGTCTTGTCAAGACCGGTGCTGTTGTAAGCTTGAGCTGATGACTCACTAAAAACATCACACAATGCGGAGAGATGGCAGAGCGGTTGAATGCACCGGTCTTGAAAACCGGCATACGTTAATAGCGTATCTAGGGTTCAAATCCCTATCTCTCCGCCATTTTAATATTTCCCTTTTAAAATCATATTCTCAAGTCTAAATCAATAATGACGTTATTGTCGGTTGAATGCCGTTCGGGCAGATACGTTGTGATGGCTTCTTTGATACCGTCAAAACCGTCATTGCGCTTATACCTGGCCTGGTCTTGAAAAAAATGTCGGGAACATTTTTTCACGCCTTTGGCGCCCGAAGGGTCAAAGGCAGGAAGCCTTTGATACAAACCGGCATACGTTAATAGCGTATCTAGGGTTCAAAAAAGTTTCTGGAAAACTTTTTCACGCCGAAGGCGCGCGAAGCGTGAAATACAGGATGTATTTCATACAATCCCTCTCAAATTTTACCCAGCACCATCTTAAACTTACATAATTTATCCTTATTCTCTACATTAGATAAAACAACTCGTGTTATTGGCGATTGAATGCCGTTCAGGCAGATACGTTGTGAAAGCTTCTTAAACTCTGTCAAAACAACCAGCACACTTAATCTTGAATGCGGACGGAAGGGGAATATCAAGATGATACCAATAAAATCAACATTAGCTCATTTTATCATTTACTTCCTAGAGCTTACATTCAATAGGTTTTTTTGTAACTTATTTTACAACCGTAAGCGCTAAAACCGTGAAATACAGGAGTTATTCCATCAGTTCCTTATAAAATAATTGGCAGTCATTACTGACACTTTGCGTACTTACTTATGACTACTTTATATTTTAAGGATAAACAAAATGAAATTATACATCAAAACTTTTACAACAGCTTTTACAGTACCACCAGGCTTAATGGCCCTTGGCTTCGCATTTTCTTTTAACGCAACAGCGGGTAATTTAACCATTCCCAACAGCTTTACGCCCAACACACCGGCATTGGCGGCCGAAGTCAATCAGAACTTTAGCGCCGTGAAAACAGAAGTCGATGATAATGATACCAGGTTAGATGTCTTAGAAGCTTTGGTTATTACAATGCAAAACACCATTAATAATCAACAGGCCGCCATAACTCAATTACAAAGTGATCTGGCGGCAGTGGAAAACAATACGGTTCTGGACCTTGATGGTTTATTAAAACTGTCCACCATAAACGGTTATGACACCGCCGAATTTACTGCTGTTAATGTCCAGGTCAACAGTGGTTCGGGTTACACCAATGGTCCGGTCAATGGCCTCGGGAATTTAACCATTGGTTATAACGAAACCCATATAAATGCTTTTGAATTTTGTTCGGACCCTCTATATGATAACTTTAGCGATTGCTACACCAATGGCGAAATATGGGATAGTAATGTACGCCGTGGCTCACATAATCTAATCATTGGCTACCGTAATTCCTATGATGATTATGGATCACTTGTAGCGGGGGCTAACAATATAGTTAATGAAGCCTTTACCAGCATCACCGGCGGGAGTGCAAATATAGCAAGTGGGAAACTATCAAATATCAGCGGAGGAACAGGGCATATTGCAAGTGGTCTAACTTCAAGTATTAGTGGTGGATATAGTAATACAGCCAGTGGCGATTATTCAAGTGTATCTGGTGGTAGCACCAATATTGCGAGTGGTCAAGCCTCAAGTGTCAGCGGAGGTATTTATAACAATGTCATTGGCAGTAATACAAGCATCTCTGGTGGTCAATATAATATTGCTGATGGTCAATCCTCAAGCGTTAGCGGTGGATATAACAATAGAGCCAACGGAACTGTCTCAAGTATCAGCGGAGGTGCTGTTAATGTTGCAAGTGGTTTAAATGCGAGCGTCACCGGTGGTGATGGTAATACAGCCAGCGGTGATAATTCAAGTATCTCTGGCGGTCACCAAAATAATGCTATCGGCGAACACACAAGTGTCAGTGGTGGTTTTGACAACACAGCCAGTGGTAATGCCACAAGCGTCTCTGGTGGTACCTCGAATACTGCTGCCGGTCAATCCACAACTGTCAGCGGGGGCGTTTACAACACAGCCAGTGGTCATAACACAAGTATCTCAGGCGGCTCAGCAAATATTGCTGATGGTCAATCCACAAGTATCAGCGGGGGTGAAAGTAATTCAGCCAATGGAAGTTTTTCGAGTGTCAGTGGCGGTTTAAGCAGGACTGCATCTGGTCAACATGACTGGGCTGCAGGCAGTTTATTTGAAGATCAATAAATCGCATGCTTATTAGGGAGAATTCAAATGAAAAAACTTTTAATAATCATGCTGATAACGACCGGGGCCACCGCTGGTGATTTAATTTATCTTAACGGCTTTGAAAACACCGGACTGGTTTCCGGCACCGTGTCCGGTCTTAGTTCGACAGGCTTAGAAGTTGAACTATCCTCATCGTCTATGACTGAAACCTTAGTGATTGAGCAGAACGGTGGCTTTGTGTTTTCGCTACAAGTTATGGTCGGTGCCAGCTGGAATTTAACGGTGACAACCCAGCCCAATAACCCAACACCACAAAACTGCATTATCACACCGGCATCCGGTGTGATGCCGGCCGGCGGTGACGATACCATCTCGATTGTCTGTGGTAACGTCCAGAATAACTGGGATGAAATGAACTGGGACCAAGGGCAATGGCAATAAGTATTCACCTTTTATAACCATTCACAAAGCCGGCAACCTATTGCTGGCTTTTTATTTTTTTAAATCAGTAAACACTCACTTTTTTTAAAAACATTTCATCATTTTTCTGTCCTATTATTTGCACATCATCAGTTACAATATAGTATGAGGTATATTAATAACTAAAAACGGTGGCAATGAAACCCACATCGGCTATTTTTCCCTCAAAAAATCAACCTGTAGAACCACTATAGCTTCATTTTTTTGAGATAAAACTATCTCAATGTGGATCTCCATCCCATTCGTCCTTAGTTATTAATATACCTCATATTAGTATCAATTTAGATTATCTTATGGCACGATAATAAACTCGGATTGAGCCAAATCAATGAAGCATGAATAAAAAAAACTGGAAGTCAATAGAATCGATTTTTGATCAAGCCCTCCTGCTTCCAGAAGAAGATCGACCGAGGTTTGTTGAAACAAAAGCCGCTGGTAATCAAAAGATTATCGATCTCGTCATGAAAATGTTGACGGCAAAAGGCAATCAATTCATGAACGATTATCCGGGTAAGTTCAGCGAATTTGCTTTAGATGGTCCACAACCTGAAATAATCGGCAATTTTAAAATCATTGAAAAAGTTGCAACCGGTGGCATGGGCCGTATTTATCTGGCACAGTCAATGAGTGCTGATGTTCCTATCAAAGTGGCGCTAAAAATTATCCGTGTCGAACTGATAAATCAAGATTTAAAAAATAAATTCCAAAATGAAAAGCAGGTTTTATCCAGGCTGCAACATAAAAACATTGCCAGCCTCATCGACGCTGGCATTTCTGACAACAACATTCCGTATATCGCCACCCGCTGGGTTGAAGGACAAAACATTAAGCACTTTTGTATTGAACAAAAGCCATCACTGAATGATCGGCTTAATTTATTTTTACAAATATGTGATGCGGTGGCTTTCGCACACAGTAATCTAATTATTCATCGAGACCTCAAGCCTGACAATATCATGGTCGATTCACATAACCAAATTAAATTACTCGACTTCGGCATTGCCAAAATTATCGATGTTAACCAAAGCCAACAAACCCAAACCCAAGTATTTACGCCTGATTATGCCGCACCTGAACAAATCAATGGAGAACTTTGCACTATTGCCACAGATATCTATTCCCTGGGTGTGGTGCTGTTCGAAATTCTAACCAATACCAAACGCTTCGACTTATCTGAAATATCCATAGCCGATAAAATAAAGATCATCAATTCACCCAAACCAATCGATATCAATAAACTTGCATTAAGCCACCCGCTGCCTTATGGCCGGGCAAAAATTAAAGGACCTTTGGAAAACATCATCAATAAAGCCATGCATGTTGATCCTTCACGCAGGTATGTATCAGTGTTTAATTTGGCACTTGATATTAAAAATTATTTAGCTAAAAAACCTATTTCCGCCATCAAAGACAGTTTTTACTACAAAGCCAAGATGTTATTTCAAAGAAACAAACTTGCCAGTACATTATCAACCCTTATTTTTATCTCAGTAGCTTTGGCTGCTTTTATCTATCAGCAGCAAGTTAGTTTAAAATTACAAGAAGCTCAAAAATCAGAAGCCATGCTCGACTTCTTAAACAAAATACTGGTGTCTGCATCACCTAAACAAGGCGGCTCTACCAATATTTCAGTGAAGGAAATGTTTGAAACGGGCATCAATAAATATGATTTCGATGACATCAAAGATCCCTATATCAAAGCGGAAATAGCTGCAAATATTGGATTAATATATGGCCAAATTGGTAACAGGGTTAAAGAATTGGAGTATACCAATATTGCGATTGATTATTATGAAAATCGATTGACAAATGCGACAAATATCAATTCATTTGTTAAATATTCAAATGTAATTGGATGGGCCCACACAGATGTTGGTGAGTACGACATTGCTTTAAACCACATTCAAACCATGCTTGATAAAGTCAGCGATTTTGAAATAAAAAGCACACAGATGAGTAGAACTTATCTAACCCTCGCAAGAATATACAAGGGCCAACAAAATGATGAGGAAGCAAAGCACTACTTAGAAAAAGCAGCCGCTAAAGTCAAAGCAACCAACCATTACATGGAAATAGGCCTGGTCTACTTTTACCAATACGCTTTATTCCTTGACGACCTCTCTGACGATCAAGCGCTGATTTATTTAGAGCAAGCTCAAATCAACTTTGAAAAAGCATTACAAAGTAAATTCAACCCCTATCTCCAAAGTGTTATGGCCTCAAGGGCTGATTTACTGAGTAGTATGGGCCGTTATAAAGAAGCTGAAGAATTACATGTTAAAAGTAGGAATTTTGCTCTTGTAACTCATGGCTATGATGATTTTGTTGGGCTCATAAGTCGCGCTAAAAATTTAAATAAACTGGGGAGGTTTGATCAATCGATTAAATTCTTAGACGAAGCAAAACAAACTTACAAAGACCTTAATATGTCAAGAGAGCCTGCCTACCACGGCCTACTTTCTTATACGGCAACTGTATATGTTGAACTACAAAAGTTCAACGAAGCAGAACAACTGTTTAATACCGTTTTAAATTATTTCCTCAGTATTGTGCCAGAGGATCATTACATTATAAAATCAATTGACACAAGCTTTGCAGATTTGTACTTAAAGTCAGCAAACGACAAAGAAATTGAGCTGTATGAAATCAAATTAAGACAGCACATAGAAGCTGAAGCTTTAAATAATAATTTACCAACAGAAATTAAAATTACGATGTTAACCAGTCTGGGTAACATCAATATGTATCACAATGATTTCATACAAGCTAAGAGCTTTTATACTCAAGCAAGTACCTTAGCAGATGTAAAAAAATTCAACCAAGGCAGATCCTATTGGCAGCACCAAACTGGTTTGGCGCTTTCAAAAATAAAACTCGGAGATCTTGCAGAACTTGAAAATTTCCATCAAGCAAAAAAACAATTACTTGACCTAGTGTCAGAAGATCAATGGTACGACACTTTTTATGTCATTAACTGATAGCTAGTGTAGTGTCTTGAACTAATATGTCCTATGAGAGACCGCCACAAGTCTCATAACAAGGCATCGTTTGTAGATAATGGCCTTAGTCCTTATCAAGAACGATACCAAAAGTAGGCCCCTTTAGGGGACGCAGTAATGAGGCTTGTGGCGGTTTCCCGAAGGGTGAACCCTAAAACAGCCATCTACGGCGTTATGTTTCCTGGGAATAAGACTAACTATTACTGCGAAAACAAGCCTTGTAGCTGACTATTTTATGATTCACTCATAGGGCATATTAGTTCAAGACACTACACTAGATTGGCGACCAAAAACCATTAAAATAAACAATCAAACTCACATATTTGCATAGATTCAGTTAACTTTAAATTAAGCAATAATGACTATAATGAATAGATTAAAAGATTAAAGGTAAATTTTGAACGCAGGTAATATAACTAAATTATTGAATAACTCAAGCATTGATAGCGATACCTGGGATGAAATATTGCCTATTATTTATCATCAACTAAAATCACTGGCTCGCAGCGTTAAATATAGCCACAAAAGTAATTTAACATTAAACACCACATCGCTGGTACATGAAGCCTATATCAAACTGGGCAAAAACAATCATTTAAATATTGATGGAACCAGACACTTTTATCAGTTGGCAGCGCAAGCCATGCGCCAAATTTTAGTTGATAATGCCAGAGCTAAATTAGCCATAAAAAGAACCCCAACCGATGAATATGATAACCAAGATGACTACTTTTTAGAAATCAATAACCAAGTCACATCTGCCAACGAAATCATGGAAATAGATCGTGCCTTAACTAAACTGGAAAAGTTAGATGCCCAATTGGCTAACATTGTAATTTACCATTTTTATGGCGGTTATACCTTTGTTCAAATTGCAGAAATTATGGGGCTTTCAGAAAGAACCACCATGCGCTACTGGGATAAGGCCAAAGCCTTTATATACGCACAATTAAATTAACGTCCAAAATTAACCGCCGACTACAATCAATTGGTTAATACACAAAAAAAAGTGGCCATATCTTGACCCACCTACTGCGTGATGAAAACTTATTTTCGATAAACTATAAACTGGAACCCATGATTTGTGTGAGAGTGAGAATACCCCACTCTCGCCTTGGAACAGTTTACTGTTTAATAAATTAAAATCATGATATTGCCGGGAACCAATAAGACCTGGTCTAATCTCGACACATTACAAAACAGTTTATCGGTTGATCCTGTATCTAATCGACAATTGGCCGCTTTTTGACCCGACGCCGACGTGGATCCATAGACAACAGAGACTTGCCAATAACGATTATCAATATTAGTAGGGAAATCAACAACGCATTGACCCGCGCTTGAACCTGAAACTGTTATTGTACCATTACCGATACCATTATACTGTTTGACTATTGAAGGACTACTTCCACAATAAACATGTACCATATACTTCATAAACCCATTACTAGCCAGTGGCTGTCTTAAATCACCATTTACGTATAAACCATCAGCAGGAGGAGTGGAATAAGCGCCAATGGCTGTTCCACCATTGCCATTAACATGGAATTTTGTACTTGAATTAATCCTGGCCCTTAAAACTTCACCTTGATCATCCGCTTCAATCATTAGATCTGCCATCGGACTCACCGAACCAATACCGACATCACCATCGGCGGTGACAGTCAGTCTGGGCTCATTGTTTCCAGTGGCAATATGAACACTACCCACAGAACCCATAAAGGTACCAATTTCAAAGTCTTCATCATTAATTCCGGGTGTTGATGGGTTTTGGTATGATCCAATATATCCCCTGTTAACACCATTTTCACGGTACAACACATACATTGATGATCCTCCATCAAAGATGGCTGGAACTACATTTGGTGAGTTCACATGAAATGAGGCTGATGGATTTGTTACCCCTATACCTACAAGGCCGGTACTGTAATAAATATTGGAACCTGACACGGACCATGGCGAGGTACCGCCGGATGATGAAGGCACCCATTCACCGCCAATAAATGTCAAAACATCACCGTTTGAGGCACCAATTGGCCCTAAATAATCCGCCTGAACCGCATATGGGACAGCACTTATTTTTTGACGTGGACTCAAGGTGGTTTCACTGCCAGGGTTACCGGTTTCTCGAACAGTTACCCTTAACCATAATTCATCACCGTCATAAACCGCATCGCCAAAATCTATACCTTCTATTGAGAATAAGCCATTTGTAACCGGCCTGTTGCCTTTAATAACATTACCACCGATCTGATTTCCGCCAACCGCCGCATCAAATAATCCGAAAGAAAAATCAAAATTACCGTTGGCTGCTACACCCACATTTAATAACTCGCCCTGATAATTAAAACCACTGCCTACTGCGGCAAAAATGGGTAAATTTTTATTTTCTTCCTGACCTTCTTCATAACCTTCAAATTCACTTTCAAAAGGTCCCGTCTCCGCTAAACATGATAGCGACCCCATTAATAAAACAAGTAATAGTTGTGTCTTTATTTTTATGTTCATTTCATTGCTCCTGGATTATTCAAATCCGTTTTTAAAAATTAAATCATTATTCGGGTGCCAAAACCCGCCATTGAGCGAAAAATTGCCACCTGCTAATTCATTGCTGGCATCAATCTGGCCGATACTTCCAGAAACTTGATAGCTTCCACCTGTACTGGTTTGACCTCCACTGTTAATGGTGTGCTTTCTCATTTCATATTGGGCAAAAGATTGGCTAAACACCAAGCCCAACACCAAAAGAGAAAGCACTTTGTTGCGTTGTAAAACTCTCTTTAACATTTCATACATCCTTCTTTACTATGTGAAGTAATAATAAGTACGCAAAGCGTTACAAATGACTGCCAATTAATTTGATTTGCTCAGGCATGAACCCAACAATTAGGTAGGAATTATTTTTTGGTAAGTTCTAAAACGAATAGCTTAAAGATACGCCATACCAAGAAGTTAGAAGAGATTTTCGACATCAAGGACTATGGTGCTGTGTTAACATGACTAACTAAAAGTCATTAATTTGATGGATAATAAGCCATTCTATCAGCGGCTTAAGTCAAATATTTCGTGTAAGAATGGAATTGAGGGGGAATATGGCTATTGTGTACCGATTACATAAAACGTACCGGTTAACTCAATCATGCTGACTCTTCTGCATATATTCTTCCAATAACAACTGATCTTTAGCCGTCCATAATTGGTTGGCTTTGAGTTTGTTTTCCTGCATCAGCATAGCGGCGGCTAAATAGTCTGACTCCCTGGCTTTAAACTGGGCTTTTAGTTTAAAGAACAAATAGTCGTAGCTTGTATTGGCATCGAGGCGGTTAATAACGGACTGGTATTCTTTTTCGGGATGGTTTAATAGGATGGCAAGAATTTCGAAGCCGACATAGTTAGCCGCATGTTTTTCATTTAATTCCCGGTAACTTTTTTCGACTTTTTTAAGCATCTCCAAACCCTCTTCAGTTTGCCCAAGTCTGACCAAAATATGCCCCTTGGCCCGCTGGAAGTCGGAGTAATAATTATCCATGAGAGTGGGGATTTTTTCGATAATCTCCTGATAAAACTTCAATGCCTGTTCAGGTGGCAGGACTCGGCTCGATATCAGCGTAACCCAGCTGTAAATTATCGCCATCTCTTCAGGTAAATAATTATTTTCAAGGGTGTTTTTAATGGCACTGGCATGGTTATAAGCTTCGACGAATTTATCTTGCACGTAAAAGGCATGCATTCTTACAACCTCCAACATAATATAATACCTTTTGATGTCTGTCTCTTCAGCCAGCTTGGCCATACGTGCTATGTACTTTTCTGATCGATCAAAACGCCCTGTTAAGTTAAAGATTAAACTGGTGTAAATTAAATACTGCATTTCTTGATGAGGTAAGTTTGTTTCATCCAAAAGTGCTTCTGCCTGATTGGCAACTTGGACACCCTGTTCATAATCAGATTCTATCAAGTTGATGGTGTTGATTAATGCATAACTCATCAGCATATTGTCAGGGTTATAATCTTGCGAATAATAATGAATGGCTTTGTTTAAGGCTTCTTTTGCTTTCGGGTACTCTGTTTTAGAGATATAAACTTCAGCTTGACTGAAATAAATGGAAGCCAATTGATGATCTAAGGGGTAGTAGTTTTCACTTAACATTAATTGTTCATCAAGGTTTTCTAAAGCCATGTCCCAATCCTGTATCAGGTAGGCCAATAAAACCATGGATTTTAAATTATGAATTTTCTTCAGTGGGCTCGGATTGTTTTCGATGGACTCAATAGACTGTTCAATATAATCTTTGGCTTTTTGTTTTTGCTGCATGTAACTGTAAGCCAATGCTTTAATGTGATTAAAATCAAATTGTAATCCTTTGTCATGGTCAGAGATGGCTTGCGGCAGAAAAGTATCCGCGATGCTGATGGCTTCGCTAAATTGATTCAGTTTTAATTTAACATAAGCCAGTTGCACCCAGGCCACCTTAAATTGGGGGTCTTTCTGTACAGCAGCTTCAAAATATTCTCTGGCTTTATAATAATCCTGGTTTAATTGTTGTTCAGTGATGCCTTGAATGTAACTTTGTAGGGCATAATCATCATTCGTTAGAAGGGAGTTATTCGATGAAGGCTGGACATTTTCTACAGAGGATAAAGTTTGATTAATCCATTGGCTTATATGCTGTGTCAGACTCAGTAGCTGATTGGATTCTAAGGTGGTTTTAGATATAACTGAGTTCTGATTGCGTAAAGTCAGCTCTGCTTCATAGCGATCATCATGTTCAGAAAAGTTAATCAATACCGCATAATCAAGCTGACCTTTAGAAGTTAAATCAATCGCCAGTTCTTGGGGGTTGTTTTTAGTTGGCCAGGTAATTTGTGGATAAAAAGCATTGATCGTACTGTCATGCTCAAGTTGGGATACCAAATAGCTCAAGGTGCCAATATTTATCGGCGATGGATTATCACTGTCTGATAAAAGC